>CAXTFX010000271.1:0-6379 GCA_964243185.1 uncultured Chthoniobacterales bacterium | reverse complement strand
ACCTACACGCTGGCCCCGCGCTTCGTGCCCTCCACCGACCAGGACGGGCCGGCCGTCAGCGACATGACCCTCTGCGCGGGCAACGTGGACGACCCGGAGAACATGGCCCTCGCCACGGCCATGCACGCCTCGCTGCTCAACCGCATCCCGATCACGGACCGCGGCATCAAGCGGGCGCGGTTCTGGGTGTTGCGCGAGTGCACCATCCCGTCCGTGCTGATCGAGGGCGGCTTCGTTTCCAACCCGCAGGAGGCCAGCCGCATCGCGCAACCGGCCTACCGACAGGCAATGGCCGAGTGCATCGTCCAGGGCATCGGCAACTACCAGCGCGCGACCACCGGCGCCGTGAACCAGCCCGCGCCCATCCTGGCGAACGGCACCGGTAAGGAGCGCGGCGGCTCGCCCCTAGCCATCGGCGCCAGCGGCCCCAGCGTGGGCCCCGGCACGGGGGCGCCGACGCCCGTTTCCAACCTCGGCAGCCTCGGGGCCTCCGGCAGTCTGAGCGGGCTCAACGCCGGCCTGCCCGGTGCCAACGTGCCGCTGGACCCCGCCGCGGGGAAGATCAACCTGGCTAATTCTGGCGGCGAGGCCACGAAGGGCGGCGGTGGTGGGTCGGACCCGGTGCCCGCCACGGCGGACGGGCCGACGGTGATCGTGCCCCGGCAGAACTAAGTAGGCGAACAAAGGCAACGCGGCATTTCCGGCGGCCACCCGAGGGAAATCTCGGCCCATTTTGCTTGCCAAGGGCAGGTTTCGCCCCGGTAAACTCGCCGCGACCGCGCGGCCCGGCAGGAACGAACTCCCCTCGCCCGCTGGTTTGCACCCCTTGCCGCCGTTGTTCCCCGATGAAGATCCTGTTCGTCACCGCCGACGCTGAACCGCTGTTTACCCCCACCCTACCGAACGCGCGCCTGCCCGCGCTGGGCCTCGAGCTCCAACGCGCCGGGCACGAGGTCAGCGTCGTCGCCCCGCTCCACGCCGGGCTGGCGGGGCGGCTGGCGACGCTCCGGGCCAAGTCCACCGGGGTGCGGCTCGCCGCGACGCCCGGCGGGGGCAACGGGAGCGGCCCGGCGAACGCGGACATCCTCGAAGCGCGCTCGCCGGGGGGGTTGCAGACGTTCCTGATGCGTCACGAGGAATTCTCCGGGGAGGACGCCGCCGCTTCGCCTCCGTCCGTGAACCCCGCGGGGAACGCGGACCCGGCCGCCGGCTTTCTCTTCGCCCGGTTCGCCGTCGAGCTGGCCCGCCGGCTGGCCCCGGCGCCGGACGTGGTGCAGGCGGACGACTGGCCGGGCGCGCTGGCCCTGGTGCTCCTGCGCGCCGCGCGGCTGCCGTTCACGACCGTGCTGACGCTCGGAGCGAACCTGTCGGCGCAGGGGAGCTTCCCCGTCGAGAGCTTTTCCCGCCTGGGTCTCGGCTGGGAATGGTTCACGCCCGCGACGCTGGAGTTCTTCGGTCGGGTCAACGGCCTGAAAGGCGGCATCACCCAGGCGGACGGGCTCGTGGCCGACGGCGAGGGCGACCGGCGCGCGCTCCAGACCCCGGCGTTCGGCGCGGGGCTGGACGGGGTATTGCGCGAGCACGCCGGCCGGCTCCACGGCATCGCCGACGGGTTGGACGAGGCCGCCTGGAACCCGGCCACGGACAAGCTGCTCCCGCGCCGATACCGGCCCGCGGCGCTCGGGGGCAAGCGGACCAGCGCCAACGTCACCCTCACCTCGCTCGGGCTGGGCAAGAACCCGGCCGGCCCCGTCTGCCTCCTGGAAGTGCCCGCCCCGGCCAGCCCCACGGGAGCGCTCCCGGAGCTTCTCCCGCTGCTGACCCCCGCGCTGGACCAGCTCCTCGCCGACGACGTGCGCCTGCTCGTGCTCGGCGCCGGCCCCGTGTCCGGGGCGCGCACGGAACCCGCGCGGCACCTGGAGATCGCGGCGAAACGTTACCCGGCGAAGGTGGCCCTCCTGCGCGCGGGGGCGAAGGACGAGCGCGCGGCGCGCGGCGCGCTGGCGGCGGCGGATTTCCGGTTGTGTCTCGACGTGGCGCCGGGGGCGGGTGCGGGGCTCCTGCGGGCGCTGCGCTACGGCGTCGTCCCCGTCCTGCCCGCCGGACGCGGGTTGGAGACGTTCGTGGAGGATTACCAGCCGGCCGACGAGCCGGAGCGGGAGGGCGGCCAGGGCCTCGTGTTCCGGGACCTGTCCACGCGCGGTTTGCTCGACGCGCTCTTCGGCCGCGCCCGGCCGCTGGTGACGGCGCACCCCGCGCGCTGGGAGGCGTTGCGTCAGCGGGCGATGTTGCGCGCGGGCAAGTTCAACTGGTCCCGCACGGCCGCGGAATACGCCGGGCTGTATGCGAGGCTGCGGGGACGGTGAGGACGGTGCTGGCGGAATGGCAGAGCGCCGTTCCCCGGATCGAGGCACCTCGCCCCTACGAGTATCTGAGATCTTTCCCCGGTTCCAGCTCGTAGGTCAGCGTCTGCCGCTCGGCGACGAGCGGGGTGAGGACCTCGCGCTCGAAGCGGACGTAAGTTGGCGATCTCTGGCCGAGACGCATCTTGTCCAAATTCTCAAAGTCAACGGCGAAGAAAAAGCCCCACGGGTTCTCCGGCTCGACGGGTTTGCCGCAGGTCACGGTGCGGAACTCGGGGATCTTCAGCAGCCGGGTGCGCGTCTGGCGCATCAGGTCCTCGACCCGGCCCGGCCCGGCGTCGGCAGGGAGGCGGCAGAGGACGATCTGGTGGATCATGCGGGCGGGGGAACCACGGCGGAAACGTCAAAGGACGGGCCGCGTCGCCGCGGGCCCGTCCTTCGGTGCGCGTTCCGCCGTGGCGGGATCGGGGGAGGCCCCTCGTGGTCAGGCCGTAGCGGCGGCGGGAGCGGGAGCCGCCGTCTTGCCGGCCAAGGTGCGGGCCAGCCGGCTCTTGCGGCGGTCGGCGGCGTTCTTGTGGATGGTGCCCCGCTTGGCGGCGCGGTCGAGTTCGGAAACGTAGAGGCGCGCGGCGGTCAGACGGGCGGCCGGATCGGCGGCGGCGCCGGTGAGAGCGGTCTGGAGCTTCTTCTGCGCGGTTTTCAGGCCCGTGAGAATGGAGCGGTTACGCAGGGTGCGCTTGGGCGTCTGGCGGGCGCGCTTGGCGGCGGATTTCGTGTTGGCCATGAGGTTAAAGGGTCGGGACAGTGCGTCAGCGGGAGCGGGCTGTCAAAGTGAATCCAGGGCGGGCCGTTTGAGCGCGCGGCCGACGTCGGGCGCATCGGCCGTGGCGTTGGACACCGGACGGGCGCCGTTGGCCGGGACCGGTGCCGCGACCCGGCGGACGGGGACGGGGGCGCTGGCGGCGGGTTGGTCCGACAGTAGCTTGCCGGGGCTGCCGGCCCAGCGGCCGTTGCTGCCGGCGGTGTTGGCGACGACCTGCACGACGGCGGGCTTGCTGGCGGGTTTGGCGACGGCCGGCACGGGGGCGGCAGGCGCGGCGGGCGAGGCGGGTTTCTCCTCGACGGGAGGAGTTTCGGGGGTTGCAGCGCTGCTGGCTACGGCCGGCCCGGCCGGGGTGACGGCGGCCGGAGGGGAGGGCGGGAGGGGTGCCGTGACCTCGGCGGGCGGCTTGGCGCGCAGGTCCACGCCGCTGGCCAGGACGGCGCCGCGCTGGGTGCTGTCGAGCACGCGCACGCGGGTCCCGACGCCGACCATGTCGTAGAGCGCGATCACGTCGCGGCTCCGCATACGGATGCAGCCGTAGGAGGCGGGCGTGCCGATGTTGCGCTCCTCCGGGGTGCCGTGGATGTAAATGCCCCGGTTGGAGGCATCCCGGTTGCTCCCGTCCAGGCCGCGGAGGACGAGGATACGGGTGACGATGGCGTCCCGGCTCGGCGCGTCCACCTTGACGATCTCACCGGTTCGCACGCGCGACTTGAACACGGCGCCGACCGGGGCGCCGCCGCCGACTTTCTGGGCGATTTCCAGGTTGCCCGTGGGCGTCGTATAGGAGCGGCGGCGGCCGTCGAGGCCGAACTTGGAGGTGGAGATCGGGAAGGACACGCGCCCGCCGCCCTCGCGGATGACGGTCATCTTCTGGTCCTGCACCGAGACGACGATCTGGCTGGCCTTGCCGCCGCCGGCCACGTCGCTCACCTCCGCGCAGGCGGGCAGGAGCGCGCAGACCACGGCCAGCGGGAGCAACTTGCCGAGGACGATGAGAGGACGCCGGAGGGCAGGAGCGGGGAACGGGTTCGCGACGGCCATCGGGGCAGAAGAGTTAAAAGGAAAACGTTAGGCGAGGGAGGTGGGCGGGCGGGGGGCAGGCAGCCAGTTCGCGAGCGAGCAGAGCGCCACGTAGAGGAAACCTAGCATGAACAGTGCGAGGAACGGTAGCGTGCTCCACTGGCCCGCCACGGCGGCGCGCCAAAAGAAATACGTGAAGTAGCCCGCGAAGGCCAGTTCCAAAAGCGGTAGCAGCGCCGAGGAGAGCGCCCGGTAGCGCGCCCGCCGCCAGCCGGCGCCCCCGCCCCCCGCGGTGGTGATGCCGTATTTCGGGGTGCGCACGAACGGGGTTTGCCGGTTGAAGATGGCCTCCAGGACGGCCTTGGCGTTGGAGAGCGACAGGCCGATGCCCAGGGCGATGAGCATGGGCAGCATCAGCATCTCCCGGACCCAGGACCGGGGATGCAGGGCGCGCTGGGCGCAGAGGTAGAACACCCCGACGGAAACCGAGGCCGTCAGGAACACGGGCACGTCGAACAGAAAAAACCGCACCCAGCCGTGCCCGCCGCCGCCCGAGGGCTGGAGCAGGACGCACAGGCCGGCCAGCGCGAGGTAGGAAAAGTTGCTCGTCAGGTGCAGCGCCCCTTCCAGCTTGATGGTCCACGGCAGGCGCGAGCGCAGGAGCCGGGGCAGGATTTTTTTGCAGGTCTGGATGGAGCCCTTGGTCCAGCGGTGCTGCTGGCTCTTGAAGCCGTCCATGTCCACGGGCAACTCCGCGGGCGTGACCACGTCGGAGAGGAAGACGAACTTCCAGCCGGCCAACTGCGCGCGGTAGGAAAGGTCGAGGTCCTCGGTCAGCGTGTCGTGCTGCCAGCCGCCGGCGCCCTGAATACACGCCTTCCGCCACAGGCCGGCGGTGCCGTTGAAGTTGAAGAACCGGCCGGAGCGCGAGCGGGCCGTTTGTTCCAACAAGAGGTGGCCGTCGAGGAACATGGCCTGCACGCGGGTGAGCAGGGAATAGGTCCGGTTGAGGTGCCCCCAGCGGGTCTGGATCATGCCGACGGCCGGGTCGGTGAAGAAATCCACCGTGCGCCGCAGGATGTCCGGGGCGGGGACGAAGTCGGCGTCGAGGATGAAGACGAACGCCCCGCGCGCCGTGGCCAGCCCGTGCTGGAGGGCGCCGGCCTTGAAGCCGACGCGGTCCGCGCGCCGGAGGAGTTGCACGTCCAGCCCCGGCCGGCGGGCGCGCAGGGCGAGGATCTCGGCGTCAATCAGCGCGCGGGTGTCGTCGGTGGAATCATCGAGGACCTGCACCTCCAGGCGGTCGGTCGGGTAGTCGAGCTCGCCGACGGCGCGCAGGAGGCGTTCGGCGACGTAGCGCTCGTTGTAGATGGGCAGTTGGACGGTGACGGTCGGCGGCTCGGCGAAGGCTCCCGCCGGCCGGGGCGCGCGGTTCCGGTGCTTCAGGAACAGGTAGATGATCCAGTAACGGTGCAGGCCATAAACCGAGAAGACGAGCAGGACGAGCAGGTAGCACGTCGTCCAAACGGGGTTGTCAAAAATTCCGGCCATAATCGAGAAAAGGCGGAAATCTGACCCGCCGGCAAACGCGCGACATCTTGGCCGGTGCGGTCCGCCCGTCAAGAAGGAAAGGACCGGCGCGGCGCTCGGAATGGTGAAGGACGAAGCCCAAAGGAAGCCCGAAGCCTTCGTTCGCCGTTGACCCAGGGGTCGTTCCCCCGGCGTTCGCCCCCGGTCATTCGTCGTTGCGCGCGGCGCGCGCCCGGCCCACCGTGCGCGCCGGGCGGCCACTTTCCGCCGCGTGGCCGTTGTTCCTGCGTCGTGAAGGACCCGCACCCGGCCACCAGCATCCTACCCGTTGCCCGCGCCGGCCCGCGCTTCCGGCCGCGGCACCTCGCCCTGGCCGTGCTCCTCGTCGGCTGGGGGCCGTCCCTGGCCGTGGCCTACCTGTCCTTCGACACTCTCTCCCACGCGCTGGACGACAAGATCAGCGCCGACGCCCGTTCCCTGGTCGGGTTCCTGGCCCGTTTCGTGGAGGATTCCCTCGTCCGCACCGGGGAAACGGTGGACTACTACCGCACGCTGCCCGGCACCGCCGCCCTGCTGTCCGCCACCCAGGCCCCCCGGGGAGGAGGCCCCGCCCCCGCCGTCCCCCCGGCCCGGCTGCCGC
>CAXTFX010000270.1:0-6393 GCA_964243185.1 uncultured Chthoniobacterales bacterium | reverse complement strand
CCGCGGCTCGTGCACGCCGCGCCGGGACCGACGCCGACGAGCACGCCGGCCACGCCGCAGCCCATGACTTCCAGGGTCACGTCGTAGCCGACGGTGTTGCCCACGATCACGGGGATGTTCATCTCCCGACAGAACTTTTCCAGGTCGAGGGACTCGTATTGGGTCGAAATGTGCCGGACGGTGGAAACCGTGCTCTGGACGACGAACACGTCCGCGCCGGCCTCCTGGGCGATGCGGCCGTAGTGCGCCGCCCGTTGCGGGATGGACGACACCGCCGCGAACACGCCGGCTTCCTTGATCTGGCGGATGCGCGTGGCGATGAGGTCTTCGCGCACGGGCTCGGCGTAGAGCTTTTGTAGCAGGCTCGTGACCTCGCCCTTGGGCGCCTGGAGCACCTGGTCGAGCGCTTCCTCCGGGTGTTTGTAACGGGTCTGGACCCCTTCGAGGTTGAGGACGGCCAGCCCGCCGAGCCGGCCCATCTCGATGGCGAAGCGCACGTCCACCACGCCGTCCATCGCGGAGGCGAGGATGGGGATGGTGAGCTTCAGCGGCGCGGCGTCGCCCCGGCGCGGAATCTCGAAAGCGGTGTCGGTCTCGGCGGGATTGATGGTCACGTGACCGGGGACGAGGGCAATCTCGTCAAAGCCATAAGTGACCCGCGCCTTGCGGTTGCGGCCGATCCACATGCCCATAAGCGTAAAAGAAAAAGGGAGAGCGAGGTTGCGAGGCGGGGACGGAAAACGCACCGCGCCGGCCGGGCCTAAAGCTCCGGGGGCAGGGTGCGTTCGTTGACGCTGCCACAGCGCGGGCACGTCGGCAACGGCCCGGCGGTGGGGTCTTCCCATTCAAGCGCACAACGCGCGCAACGCAACCGGAAACGCCGCGCGCGGACCGCCCGCCGCCGCGCGCGCCACTCGTGCCAGCCCCAGCTCACCCCCACGGTGCCCAGCGCACCGAGCAGGTAGAGCACGATCATCGTCTCGAAGGGAACGCGGAGCATGGGGGAGGGGGGAGGCAGGATGCCAGATGCAGGATGCTGGATGCAGGATGGCAGAGTTTCGGAAATAGCGCCGTCTCGCGGGTCTGGACATCCCGCATCTTGCCCCCTGCATCTGACATCCTGCCTCCCCCCTACCGGAACGCTTCCCGCCCCCAGAACACCGTCACCCGGCCCCAGACCACGGGGGCGCGTTCATCGGGGGTGAGGGGGAGGGTTTCCAGGTAAACCCGCGCCGCTTCGTCCGCAGCGGCGATGCCGGAGGGGGTTTCCCGAAACACCAGCGGCTGGCCGCCCTCGGGCCGGGCACCGACGAGAAAGGTGGCCGGCCGGGGCAGTTCCGCCAGGGTCGCCCGGGTGAGACTGAGGGCTGGGAACGGTGGGGCGCCCCCCGGCGGCGGCAAACGACGGCGCAGCACCTCGGGGAGGACCACGTGCGTCCGTGGCGGCACGGGCTCCGGCGCCGGGGCGGCGGAGGGGCCTTCGCGGGGCGGCAGCACGGGCCGGGGCGGCAGGACGGAACCAAGCGGCGGCGGCGCGGTCCCGGTCGCCCCCCCGAGGTCCCCTAGCCCGGCGAGGGGGGAACGCGCCTGGAACGACGGCACGTAGGGCACCGGGGGCAGGGCGGCCAGGACTTTCTCCGGCCGGGGCAGGGCCGCACCCGCCCCGAGCGCCGGGTCCGCCGCGGCCAGCCAACGGTCGAGCGCCGCGGCTTCCGGCGCGTTCGCCGGCAGCAGGGTCCAACGGGCCGGCGGCGGCGTGGGCGGCAGGGCGCCGGCCGGGGTGTAGAAGGCTTGCAGGACGTAGAACCCCAGGGCGTGCCCGAGCAGGGAAATTCCCGCCAGAAAACCCAGGGCGCGGCGGGCCGGCGCCGGGTCCTCGGCCGGCGCGAACATCGGCTCGGCGACCGCTGGGAGGACCGCGCTCGTCATCGTCGTCGTCATCGTCATGGCGCGTGGCTCCCGGAGCCCTCGGCCGGCGCGGTCGCCAGGACGACGTGACAGCCCGCCGCCAACGCGCTCGCGCCCACGGCGACGACCACCTCATACGGCGTGCCCCGGTCGGCGCGCAGCACCACCGTGCGCCCGGCCCCGCCGGTGGCCGAAAGGCGCGCCGCCAGTTCCTCGACGCTGACGGGTTGGTCCTGGAAATAAACCCTCGGCGGACTGCCGCGTTGGACGCTGACTACCAGGGCATCCGGCACGGCCGGCACGGTCAGCCCCGCCGGGCCGGACGCGGGGAGCGAGATCGCCACGCCGGGCTGTTGGACCAGGGAAGAGCCGAGCAGGAAGAACAGCAGGAGCAGGAGAACCACGTTCACCAAGGGCGTCATCAACACCCCGGTAAACGGTCCGGTCGCCGAGCGGATGGTGCGCGTAAGTTTCAAGGGGAAGTCGGAAGGGTGAAGGTCAGAGTTCGTTGGCGACGCCGACCCTGGAGTTCTTACCTTCTACCTTCTGCCCTTTGCCTTCCTCCGCCCTCCCGCTCGAAGGGGATGATCCCCGGCGCCGGGGCCGCCGGCCGGTGGTCCACCAGGAGGTTGACGATCTCGATGCCAGCCCGCTCCAGGTCGCGCAAGATCACGTCCACGCGCGTGGAGAGGTAGGCGTGGGCCACCCCGGCCGGGATGGCCACGACCAGGCCCGCCGCGGTCGTCAGCAGGCTGGTGTAGATGCCGGCGGAGAGCGCGCCGGCCGAGACGTTGCCGCCGCCCGCGGTCACCACCGAGAACGCCCGGATCATGCCCGTGACCGTCCCGAGCAGACCCACCAGCGGCGCGGTCTGCGCGATGGTGGACAGGACTCCCAGGTGCCGTTCCAGCCGGGGCACCTCCAGTTGGCCCGCCTCCTGGACGATCTCCTTGAGGTCGGCCCGGGGCAAATCGTGGCGCAGGATGGCGGCGTGCACGACCCGGGCCACCGGCACGGCGAGACCGCGGCACTCCAGTTGCGCCTCCCCGAGCTGCCCGCGCCGGATCAGGTTGGCCAGCCCGCGCAGGAAATCTTCCACCGAGACCGTCACCCGCCGCAGGTAGAGCAGCCGCTCGGCGAAGGTCGCCGCCGCCAGCACGCTGGCCGCCAGCAGCAAACCCATCAATGGCCCGCCCTTTTGGAGGAACTCGATCATCGGCCCGGGCAGCATCCGGGCGTTCGCGGCGCGGTTCAAGCCGCAAATAACGCGCTCCGATCCAGGGGAAGTGCCCACGAAACACCCGAAAGCACACGAAAGGAGAAGGCAGGGGAAACCGGGTCAGAGATTCAGGCTCTGGTTCCTTCCCGACTCCACCTTGCCTTTCTTTCGTGTCCTTTCGTGTGTTTCGTGGGCAACCTCTTTCCGCCGCCGACCTACTTCCCGAACATCTCCGCCGCGTCAATGTCCGCGGCGTCGAAGTGGAAGCCGTGGCCGTTGGGGTTGCCCCGCTCGCGCATGTCCTTGAGCAGTTGCGCCAGGCTCTGGCAGGCGCCGGTCGAGTAGAAACGCACCAGCCCCACGGTGGTCTGCGCGCCGAACACCGTGATCATGATGGTGTCCTCGTCGATGGAATTCATGAAGATGTGGGAGCCGTTGCCCTGGTGATAGAGGGCGTTGAACTCCACCTCGCCGATCCGCCGGGCAAGCTCCTTGGTCGCGGCGAACGAGCCCGCGGCCAGGGCGGCGATGATGGTCACGTCCATCACCTCCAGGTCGCCGAACTGCGAGATGACGTTGCCGCCCTTGTCAATGATGACGGCCAGGTCGCTCTCCGACTTGGTGAGGTAGTCCTGGAGGATGCCGTCAATGCGGGCGACATCTTCAATGGTGAGAACGGGGATGCAATCCATAAGGATAGGTTAAAGGCGGGGATGAAACGGGCGCGGACGGGATGAGGATGATGGAAGGGAGCGCGGCGGCAGCGTTCAACGCGCGCCGGTGAGCTGCGGCGTGTTGAGGGTCGGGGCCGCGGGCCGGGCGCCCTCGCTCTCCTTGGAGAACTTGTGCAGGAGGAGTTGGGAAACGGCGTTGAGCGCGGCGAAGACGTTTTGCCCGGTCGAGGAGATGACCTCGAAGCTTTGCACCCGCTTCTTGCGGTTATTGAGCAGGAACTCCAGGTAGTTCGTCGGCGCCACGCTGGGCAGATCGCGCTTGTTGTATTGCAGGACGTAGGGGATCTCGTCGAGCGCGATATTTTGTCGCCGCAGGTTTTCCTCCAGGTTCTCGAAGCTCTCGATGTTTTCCGCCATCTTGTCCCACTGCGAATCGGCGACATAGACGATACCGTCCACCGAGCGGAGCACGAGTTGACGGGTGGCGTTGTAAATGACCTGCCCGGGCACCGTGTAGAGCTGGAACTTGGTGCGGAACCCCTTGATTACCACGGCGTTGAGCGGCAAAAAGTCGAAGAACAAGGTCCGGTCCGCCGCCGTCGCCAGCGAGACGAGGTCGCCGCGGTTGTCCGGGTTGATCCGCGAATGGATGTAGGCCAGATTCGTCGTCTTGCCGCAGAGCGCGGGGCCGTAGTAAACGATTTTGAACTGAATCTCTTTGCTGGCGTAATTGATGATCGACATAGGGCGGGAGCGGTAAGGAAGCGAAAGGTAAAGAAGGGAAGAATGACGAAGTCCGAAACCAGAACCGGAGCGAAGCGGAGATAGGCGAAGCCAAATCCGAAGGAATGACTAAATGACCGGATGACGAAAGGGGCGGCTTGGGTTTGAGCTCGGGACTTCTTTCGGCCTTCGGGTTTCTGGTTAGGTCATTTCAGCGCGTCGCGCTGACCGGCGTGGCATACATCCGCGCCAGTTCCACCGTGGCCGCGAGCAGTTTCTCGCGCACCCCGGGCAGGAACGGGCGGGTGCCGGCGTGCTGGACGCTCAGGCAAACGTCGCCGGCCATGAAGAAAGAGAGCAGGGCGCGTTCCGTCTGGACGGTAACGCACTGGGTTTCGCCCAAGTCGAGCTCGGCGGCGAAGGCGCGCGCCCGGCGGAAGAAGGGCGGCGTCATGGCGTAGAAGCCCTCGCTGGAGGCCAGCCCGTTCTCCAGTTGGCCGGCCAGCTTGAGGCCGTCGCCGAACATCACCGCGCAGGCTTTGAGCCCGGGCAGGCTGGAGGCGAGACGCACGACCTTCTTCGCGTCGAGGTCGTCATCCACCATGAAGATGGCCCGCAGCGCATCCTGGATTTCCTCCAGGGAAGCCGCCGGGACGGCGGTTGACGCCGGGCGCGGCTGGCCGTGGGAGGGGGGCAGCATCGGCACGGGCGGCGCCTCGGGAACGGCGAGCGCGGCGGCGGGGGACACGAACTCCGGCACCGGCACGAGCAGAGGCTCCGCCGGCTCGGCGGGCATCTCCGCGGGGAGCGCGGGCTGGGGCGCGGGCAGTTCCGCCAGGGCCAGGGGCTCCGGCTCGGCCAAGACCATCAGGGGTTCCTCCGCGGTGATCGTAGGGGCGGCTGGCTCCTCGACCGCGTTTGCGACGGGTTCGGTCTCGGCTTCCACCACGACGACGGCGGCGGGCGTTTCCCCCACCAGTTCGGGCGTCTCCGGGGCGGTGAACTCCTCCTGTTCCCCGGTCGGGGAAAGTTCCTCCACCTCCGCCGCTACCGGCTCGGGGAAGGGTTCCCCGGCTTTGTCCTCGACCGGCTCGGGGGAGGGCTCCGGCATCTCCTCGACGGCGACGGGCGACTCGGTCCCGGGGGCGTGGACCTCCAACGCCGATTCAACAGGGTCCTCCGCCACGGTCGGGGTCAGCTCGGGGGCCAATTCCTCGAAGGCGGGTTCCGCGACCGTGATCGGTTCCAGCTCGGGCTCCGGCTCGACCGCGGCGGGGGGTTCGGGCTCCGTGAGCACCGCCACCGGCTCCGGCTCCGGCTCCGGCTCCGGCTCGGGCGTCGGGGCGAGGCGCTGGGCGTCCTCCTGGGCCTTCTGGCTGAAGGGCGTGGGGATCTCCGGGCCAACCTCGTCAACCACCTGGTCGTGCCGACGGCTCAGGGCGCCGGTGGGCAAATTTTGGAAAACCTCCTGCAAGGGGATCGGCACCTCGGCCGGCTCACCCTCCACGGAAAGGAGGTGACGGCACCCGGCCGGCATGGCGTCGAGGAACATCGCCCTCGGCACGGCTACCTTACCCTGAGCAAGCTGGGCGGTGATGAAGCCCAGGGGCAGCTCCACCCTGGCGTCGTCGGACACCTGCTCGGCGGCGGTGTAACCGTCCAGACCCCCGATGAACATCGAGTCCGGCAGCAGGCGCAGGATGGGGGCGAGGGCGAAGACGATCCGGGCACCGTCGTCCTCCGCCGCGGCCGGGGCGGCGGCGGGCGGGACCGGCGGCGTCGCGGGGGGCGGCGGGGTGAAGGCCACCGGGGCGAACGGCAGCATCGGCGGCGGGGTGGACGGGAAGGCGGGCGGGGCGGGCGCGAAAT
>CAXTFX010000269.1:0-6394 GCA_964243185.1 uncultured Chthoniobacterales bacterium | reverse complement strand
CCCATCAACCTGCACGCCAGCCCGAACATCCAGTTCCTCTCCCTCGCCGGCCACAAGCTCCACGCGCCCAAAGGCGTCGGCGCGCTCTACGTCGGTCGCCGCGTGCGCTGGACACCGTATCTCATCGGCGGCGCGCAGGAACACGGCCGACGCGCGGGCACCGAGAACGTCGCCAGCATCGTCGCCCTCGGCAAGGCCGCCGAGCTTGCCGGGGCCGCGATGGCGGACGAGAACACCCGTGTCCGCGCCCTGCGCGACCGCTTCGAGCACGGCATCTTGGAAACGATCCCCGGCACGGAGGTCAACGGCGACCCCGCCGAGCGCCTGCCCAACACCGCCAACCTGTTCTTCCCGAACGTGGACGGCGAGGCCATGCTCGTGCTCTTCGACAAGGCCGGCCTGTGCGCCAGCGCCGGCAGCGCCTGCACGACCGGCAGCTTGCACCCGTCCCACGTCCTGACCGCGATGGGCTTCCCGCCCGAGCGGGCCCGTGGCAGCCTGCGCTTCTCCTTCAGCCGCTTCAACACGGAAGAGCAGATTGACCACGGCCTGGAGATCGTTCGGCGCGCCGTCGAGAAGCTCCGCGCCCTGCGGCCGGCCTCCGTGGGCGGCGGCCCGGTCATGTTCGCCGCCTGATCCCTCTCTCCGACGCGACTCGGCCTCGGCGCCGACCTTGCCTACGCCCGCGTCCCCGCCGCGGCCGGGGCGGAATCCATTGAGGTCAGCGTTCAGAATTTCTCCACCCCCCCACGGGGGCAACGGACACCGGGTTCAGCACCCCTCGCCCCTGCCTCCCGCGCCCCGGTGGCGGGCGCCGGCTGGTGAACGCGCCGGGCCGACCGCCGGCGATTTCCAGGGCGGCATGAACGCTACGCCCCCCACCCCCAAGCATCCCGCTTTCATCTTCCGCCAGCCCGAGCCGCCCAACGGTGGGCCGCCGCCGGAGCTCATGCTGCGCGACTTCGCCACGGCGCCGGACCTCTTCTACGTCCGCAACCACGGCCCGACGCCGGCGCCCGACCCGGCGACCTACCGCCTGCGTGTCCACGGCCTCGTCACCCGCGAACTCCTCCTGTCCCTGGAAGACCTCCGGCGCGACTTCCCCGCCCACACCGTCCCGGCGACCCTCCAGTGCGCGGGCAACCGGCGCGTTGACCTCATCCGCGTCGCCCCCATCCCCGGCGAGGTCCCCTGGGGCGGGGAGGCCATTTCCCACGGCGAGTGGACCGGCACCCGCCTGGCCGACGTGCTCGCCGCCGCCGGCCTGGACCACGAACAGGCCCGCCACGTTGAGTTCCTCGGCCTCGACCGCGCGGAGAAGGACGGCAAACGCTACGACTTCGGCGGCTCCATCCCGCTCGCCAAGGCACTGGCCGGCGAAACCCTCCTCGCCTACGCCCTCCGCGGCGCCCCGCTGCCCGCCCTGCACGGCTTTCCCCTCCGCGCCCTCGTCCCCGGCTACATCGGCGCCCGGTCCGTGAAATGGCTCGAACAGATCATCGTCCGACCCGATCCGTCACCCAACCAATTCCAGGCCAAGCAATACCGCCTCTACCCCGCCGACGCCCGCGCCGACACCGCCGAGCCCGCCTGCGGCCTACCGCTCGGGGAGACGGCCGTCAACGCCGACATTTGCCACGTCGAACCAACGGCGGGCGGCACCCGCGTCGCCGTCACCGGCTGGGCCATCGGCGGCGGCGGCCGGGCCGTCGCCCGCGTGGAGGTTTCCCCCGACGAAGGCGCCACCTGGACCCAAGCCACCTTCACCGGCCCCGACGCCGGCCCGTGGGCATGGCGCTTCTGGCGCGCGGATTTGCCCGGATCCCCGGCGGCCCTCTGCGCCCGCGCCTGGGACACCGCCGCCAACACCCAGCCCGAGCGGGCCGAACACCTCTGGAACTTCAAGGGCTACGCCAACAACGCCTGGCCCCGTTGGCCCCTCCCCACCGGCGGGGAGGTGGGGGAGCCGGTGCGGGAGATCGAATATTTCATTTGAGCCGGGAAGCATTCTTCTCGTTCAGGGTTGACGCGGTCATAGTCACTTAGGTAAGGCGTAGGGGTGCTCCCCTCCATTGGAAAAGAACTAGGCAAACCCACCTTGGACGCCGGCCTGCTCGCCGCCGATGGCCTTCTTCACAAGCTCTTCGATGCGGACGCTTACGTCGGGGAGGTTTTTTCGTTGGGTTACGAGGAGGCACTGGTGCAAATCCATGACGTTCACCGCCAGAGGGTCGGCGGCATCGCGGCTCTCCCCTTCCTCGTAGCCACCCGGTTGCCTTCGGCCCAACCGGCGGACGTGCGGTTGGAGGACAGCAGCGTGGTGTTGTTGCGCGTGATTGACCAGACCGCCTTGCCGAATGCCGCCGAGGCCCTGCGGGTGAGGGTGGAAAACGCCCAGCGCGTCAGCGGCGAGCTGGACCGGAGTTGGGACCACCGGGACGTGATGGACCCCACCACAAATCAACTTCTATCCTATGCCGGGGTGCGCTGCCGGGTGTTGGGCACCTTCTACATCGCCGATCTTCCGGTGGAAGGTGTTACCGGTGGCGAAAACGGGACTCACTCTGCGCGCTACCGCTTGGCCTTCGGTTCAGACCTGTCTAACTACTACCCCAACCGGGGCCTGAAAGTTTTCAAGCCCCGCTCCGAAGCGTTGCGGACCATCGTGAACTACCGCGACCCGCGCACCCACGGCGACGGGGCGCAGGTGCTAGTCAACTTCGGCACCGTGCGCTACGCCTCGACCAACCGACCTTTTCAAGCAACGGCCGATGTGCCGGTAGCCATCACGCCCACGGACCTGCTCGGGCAAAAAACGGCGCTCTTCGGCATGACCCGCTCGGGCAAGTCAAATACAACCAAGATCGTGCTGAAAAGCATCTTCGCCCTGCGTTGGGAGACCGAGCCGACCATGCGAATCGGACAAGTCGTCTTTGATCCCAACGGCGAGTATGCCAACGAGAACGTGCAGGACTCCGGGGGGCACGGGCAGAATCCCAACGCGCTCAAGAATGTCTGGGCTTGCGGACCTGCCAACCAGCACGCGGCGTTACGCGACGACGTGGTGACCTACGGCATCACGCCGCACCCGAACGATCCTGATTGGGTGTTAATGTTGTTGAATTTCTTCCTCGACCCCAATCTGCAAACGGGCAAGTCCATCATTGACGGCGCGCTGGCGGGCGACACGACTCGCTACATCGGCAACTTCCGCGACGTTGTCTTCGACCCGCCCGACCCGCAGGACCGATCGGCGCTGACACGCTTCCAACGTCGTGTGCTCTGCTACCGCGCGCTGCTGTTCAAAGCGGGCCTGGTGCCGCCGGCCAGCGTCAAACCAAGAACCGCTGGCCTGTTCAGCAAAGAACTGCTCGTGGCGATGCACAACGGTCAGGGCAAAAATCCCGGTCAATACACGACGTGCGCGGAGTTTATCGAAAAGCCCGATCCGGCTTGGCCAGAAATCGCTGAGGCGTGCCGTATTCTGCGCGACTTCGTTGATGACGAGTCCTCCGGCTACACCACCTTCAACAATGCTTATGTGAAGAAGCGCACCTCCGGCTCTTGGGCCGACGACGACCTCCGAAAGATTTTGGAAATGTTCCACTATCCCAACGGCTCGCGCCTGATTGGTCGTGTCGGTCCGCAACACACGCGCGATACCAACTCCGACTACGCCGACGACATCTATGACCTGCTCACCACCGGCAAGCTGGTCATCGTAGACCAGTCTAGCGGGAATGCAGAACTGAACAAGTCCTCCGCTGACCGCGTGTTACGCCGCATTTTCGAGCGAAATCAGGATGCCTTCCGCCAGGGACAGCCACCACCGGACATCCTGGTTTACGCCGAGGAAGCGCATAATCTTCTGCCCGCAGGCAACGAACTCGACACGTCGGACATTTGGGTCCGCACGGCCAAGGAAGGGGCGAAATATCGCATCGGGCTGGTCTATGCCACGCAGGAAGTTTCCTCCATTCAACGCAACATCCTTCGCAACACGGCGAACTGGTTCATTGGCCACCTCAACAACACGGATGAAACCAAGGAACTGCGGAAGTTTTACGACTTCGCCGATTTCGAGGCCAGCATCCTCCGGGCGCAGGACCGCGGGTTCCTCCGGGTGAAAACCTTGTCCAACCCGTTCGTCGTGCCCGTGCAGGTGGAACGTTTTTCCATCGCGGCTCCCCAACTGGCAGCCTTCACGCTTTCCGCCGAGTAGACCTCCCACGCCCATGCCTTACGAAGGGGAGTTCGTGGGTTATCAATCGCTCAACCGCATCGCGGGCGCGGAACGGGTGAAAAATCTGCTCGCCCGCGCCTGCGTGTTCACGCCCGCGGCGGCCACCATTGCGATCACCCCGCAGCCGGCGCCCGCGCTGTCGCCGGACAAGCCGTTGCCCGAGTTCATCGTCGCCATTGACGGCTCCACGGCAGAGACCCCCGTCAAGAACGGCTATCCCGGGGCCGCCGTCGGATACGTCACCGTGGCGAGCGTGCTGGTAAACCTGCGACTGCTCGATGCGCTGGACGAGAACCGCCCCATTGATCCGATCGAGTTCCGCAAAACCGAGGAGGCTTCCGCCTTGGATGCCGCGCTGCCTGGTTGCAACGTGCGTCTGCCGGGGCATCTCTCGGCAGCGGTCAGCTTTCGCCAAGCCATCTACGAGCGACTCATTGGCGAATTTCTCGATGTGGAGGACCCCGTCAGCCTGCTTGCCACCTATGAGATTTGCTGGCCCAGAAGCCGGCCGAGGACCCGCCGAAATGTCCATACCACCGGGAAAATGGCTGCGTGCAGTCGTTTGACATCCCCCGCGGCGCCAGTGTCTGCCCCTGCCCGGAGCGCCGGCCCGTCTGGGGCACGGACGCTCTGCGCGTTCATGAGCAATTCCACGACCTCGGCCCCAACCTCGAGGCGTTCAGCCTCGTCATGCAGGTTTGGGAACGGCTGCTGCTCATCCATGTGCTGCGGGGTTTCGAGCGGCGTGGCTGGCTGGAGTGGTTGACGCGAGTCGCCTTCTTCGTGGACGGTCCCCTGGCCGTTTTCTCCACCCCCGCCTGGTTGAGCAAACCCATCGGACGGGAACTCCGGCGAATTGACGCCTTGGTCCGTGCCGCCAGCGGCGGGCGCGGGTTGTTGCTCGTCGGCGTGGAGAAGTCGGGTGCATTCGTCACGCACTTTGACGACGTTGACCACACGGAAGACGGTTCCCCGCGATTCCCGCCCGGCACCTATTTCATGCCGACGGACGCTTACATCAAAGAGCGCATCCAGTTCTCGGACAGTAAGAAGTCTTATGGTCAGGATACCTACTTTGGTCGCAAGTTTTTCTACAAGACCCGCTCCGGCGCGCGGCTGGTCGCCAGCATTCCCTTTCTGGACAACACGCCCGATGGACTATACGTGAGCGATGCGAACGCTTACCCAAGTTTCGGGCCGACCTGCGCGTTGCTTGACCGACTCGTTACTTCCCGTTTCCCCAACGCGCTTTCGCCGCTGGTCACCGCGCACGCTCAAGCCGCCATCCCTTTACAACTCGGCGGCAAGGTCCTCCAGCAACTCGCCCGCGCGCTGATGCAAACGACGCCATGAGTGCGCTTGCCCCCGCCGCCCCGCCTTCGTTTACGCCAACCTCGGTTCCGGCGGGCAAATACGACACTGCTGCTGCACGTTGGGTTGGGGTTGGTCCGTATTACGCCATGTTCCCGGCGGCGTTCGCCGACGGGGTCATCGAGCGATATACCCGCCTCGACGACCTCGTGCTGGACCCGTTCGCAGGCCGGGGCACGGCGCTTTTCAGCGCCGCCACGCGCGGCCGGCGGGCGGTCGGGTTTGAGATCAATCCGGCCGGTTGGGTTTACGCCAAGACCAAGCTCGCCCCGGCGGAGCCGGCCGCGGTGCTCGCTCGCCTGGCGGAGATAGGCCGCCAAGCGAGTGCGGACGAAGCGTTCCGGAAGGCGGCAGCAAATCTCCCGGATTTCTTCCAACTCGCCTTTTGCGCTCCGGTGCGCGCTTTCCTGCTGGCAGCCCGCGCTACACTGAATTGGGAATCCGATGTGACGGACCGCACGTTGATGGCGTTCCTGCTCGTGGACCTGCACGGCAAGCACACCGCCGCGCTCTCCAACCAGATGCGCCAGACCAAGGCGATGGCGCCCGACTACGCCGTGCAGTGGTGGCGCGCACGTCCGAGGTTCGCCACGCCGCCGGAGCGCGACCCGGTGGCGTTCATCAACAAGAAAATTGCGTGGCGCTACGGCCGTGGCCAGCCAAAAATTCCGCCGGGCTGCGACGTGCAACTGGGCGATTGCACCAAACGGTTCGCGAGTTTGCAGCCTGAGGGCGGGAGCCAAGTGCGTCTGCTATTCACCTCGCCCCCTTACCTGGGGG
>CAXTFX010000268.1:0-6435 GCA_964243185.1 uncultured Chthoniobacterales bacterium | reverse complement strand
CCGCCGGGGCCCGCCGCCCGCCCCCCCGCAGCCGCCCGCGCCCGCGCCGGAAATGGGCACCTCCCCGGTGGAAACCCCCGCGCCCTCGGAAGGCGACTTGCCCCTCCCGGCCGACGGGTCGGCGCCGCCCCCCGGGAGCCGGCCCAGCCCCGCACCGCCGGAGGAGAAGCCCGGGTCCGCCCCCGACCCGACGCCGGAGCCGGCGCCGCCGACCCAGCCCGGGCCACCCCGCCCGCCGGCCACCCGGCGCACCCTGCTTTCGTGGTTCCAAAAAGAAAAGTGACCGTCCCCCCCGCCATGTCCATCGCCCCGCCGGCCCGTGATTTTTACGACCTGTCCGACCGCGTCAAGCTGCACGTGCGCGGGGCCGACGCGGCGCGTTACCTCCAGGGCCAGTTGACCAACGACGTGCGCCGGGCGGCCAGTGGGTCGGCCGTTTACGCCTGCCTCCTGACCGCCAAGGGCCGGCTCGTGGCGGACGTTTACCTGCGGGCCGACCGGGAGAACGGGTTCCTGCTCGACGCCGACCCCACCCTGCGCGAGTCCCTCGTTGCCCGGCTGGAGCGCTACATCATCGCCGACGACGTGACGGTGGAGGATGTTACGGACGAGCTCGCGCTGCTCCACCTGCCCGGCGACGGAGGCTTGACCCCCCACGCTCCGCCCGATGGCCGCCACCCGCTCCCGACCCGGGCCGACCGCTCCGGCGGACCGGGCACGGACGTGTTTCTGCCCCTCGGCGAACCCCTGGCGGGCTTCCAAAGCCTTCTCCGCGACCAGGGCTACCTCGAAATCACGCCCGCCGACGCCGAAGCCCGCCGCGTCGCCGCCGGCGTCCCCCGCTGGGGCGCGGAGCTGGACGAGCACACCCTGCCCCCCGAGGCCGGCCTGGAAGCCCGCGCCATCGCGTATGACAAGGGCTGTTACGTCGGCCAGGAAACAATCTCCCGGCTCAAGAGCCTCGGCCACGTCAACCGCCACCTGCGCCGCCTGCGCGCGCTCGTCGGCCCCGCGCCCCTCGCCGCCGGCCTCCGCCTGCACGACCCCGACGGCGGCCGGGAACTCGGCCGCACCACCAGCGCCGCCGGGACCCTCGCCCTCGGCTACGTCCGCCACGGCTACGAGGCGGAGGGCACCCGCCTCCTCGCCGCGGACCCCGCCGACGAGGCCGCCGCGCCGCGCGAGGTGGCAGTCGCCGGCCCGCCGTATGTCCCGGTTTCCTGAACCGTTTGTCGTTATGTCTACCCGCCGTTGTCTCCTCCTCGCCCTGTGCCTGCTCCTGTCCCTCGCCACCGCTCGCCTCCGGGCGCAGGAGGCCGTGCTCTACTTTCAAACGCCCGACAGCAAGCAGCTCCAGACCGTGACGATGACGCTGTTCCGCGGCGACGCGCCCGTGACCGTGGAGAACTTCGAGCGGCTGGCGCGCAAGGGTTTCTACAAGAACACCGTCATCCACCGCTCCGTCCCGGAAACCCTGATCGGCCTCGGCGACCCGCTTTCCCGCCAGAAGGACCGTTCCAACGTCGGCACCGGCGGCCCCGGCTACACGCTGCCGGCGGAGATCCGTCGCAAACACGTCCGCGGCGCCGTGGCCATGAGCGGGTTGCCCGGTGCGGTCAACCCGGCGCGGGAGAGCAACGGCAGCCAGTTCTACGTCTGCCTGCGCCCCCTGCCGGCGCTGGACAAGGATTTCACGGTGTTCGGCCAGGTCACGGCCGGCCTGGACTTCCTGGAAAGCCTCAGCCGGCGCGGGCGGGACACGAACGATTTCCCGTTGGAGCGGATCATCCTGCGGCGGGTTGAAATCCGCCCCTGAAAATTCGCGCCCGGCCCTTGCGCGGCGGGCGCCCTTCAGCTTACAGGTTCCACCCCCCGCCCGGCCCGGTTTTCGCGTGGGGAACAAGCTCGGAACGGGTAGATACCGAAGTGGCCAAACGGGGTGGACTGTAAATCCACTGGCTTACGCCTTCGAAGGTTCGAATCCTTCTCTGCCCAAACCGTTTCGACCG
Source organism: uncultured Chthoniobacterales bacterium (assembly GCA_964243185.1). Taxonomy (GTDB): domain Bacteria; phylum Verrucomicrobiota; class Verrucomicrobiia; order Chthoniobacterales; family SZAS-18; genus CAXTFX01. The sequence goes on along the minus strand of CAXTFX010000268.1, from coordinate 4,426 downwards.
GAGCTACCCCTGTCAGCGGGATGACCCCGGAGCAAGAATCCCGAGGGTCACGGCGGTTTACCCCTCCCCGGCACCCGCCAGCGACCCTGCCGTCCCGTCGTCCTCCGCCCGGCGCAGCGTCCGCCCAAGGAACAACGTGCCCACCGTCAGCAGCGCCGCGACCCCTCCGGCCGTGGCGAAACCCACCAGCCGGCCGTCCGGCGCCTCGTGGATGAGCTGGCCCGCCAAGCCCGCCGTCAGCGCGGAGAACAACTGGGAGATGGCCGAGTTCACGCTCATGAAGCCGCCGCGCTGGGCGGGCGTGACGCTGGCCGTGACCATCGCCATCGCCGGCACGTAGCGGCCGGAGGTGCAGACCATATAGAGAGCCATGATCGCCGACGCCGCGACCACGCCCGCGCCGGCCGGCACGCGGGACAACAGCAGGACGGCGCCGGTCGTCGCCACCATCATCACCGTGAACACCCGCCGCTTGCCCAGCCGGTCCGCCAGCCGGCCGGCCAGGGGCATGGTGAACAGCGTGCAGGCGCCGCCGACGGCGTAAAGCCAGGGCAGGTGCGCCTGGGAAACGCCGACGTTACGCACCATGTAAACAGCCAGGTTCGGCACCAGCAGGAAGCCGCCGAGCGTGATGCCCGCCATCAGCCCGAAGGCCCGCAGATGGTTCCGGTCCACGACCACCGCCCAGAGCCGGCTCGCGGGCGTCCCCCCCGCCGCGGCGTCGGCCGCCGCCGCCCGCAGGTGCCCGCGCACCCGGGGCAGCCAGACCGCCGCAGCGACCAGGATCAGCGCGCTCAAGGCCGCCAGCCAGAGGAAGACGACGTGCCAGGAAATCGCGTGCGCCACCCACAGGCTCAACGGCACCCCGGCCACCTGCGCCAGCGGGAACGCCGTGGTCACAATCCCCACCGCCGCCCCGCGCCGGCTCTCCGGGACCGTGTCGCCGACGATGGCCAGCACGACCCCGCCGACCACGCCGCCGAAGACCCCGGCCAGCGCCCGCATCCCCACCAGCCACCCGTAGGAGGGCGCCAGCGCGCACCCCAGCGTGCCCACCGCAAACCCGGCGTAGAGGAACAGCAACGCCCGCTTGCGGTCGAAGCGGTCCATCACCAGCGCCGCCCCCAGCCCCGCCAGCCCCGCCGCCAGCGCGTAGGCGCCCACGGCGACGTTGAACTGCTGGATGTTGATGCGGAAGACCTCCTGCAACTGCGGCCCCAGCGGCATCATCACGACGTAATCCACCGCGACGGTGAAGAAGACCGTTGCCAAAATGAGCAGGGAGGCAAGCTCGCCGGGCGCGCGGCGTTCGGGAAACGGCGGGGCGGGGGAGACGGGGGCTTTGACGAGGACGGCGGCAGCGGCGGACATGGAAGAAAAATGACGAAACCCGGAGGACGAAACCCGAATGACAACAGCCCGCCGGAACGACCAAAGGAGAAGGCGAACATCGGCCTTCCTTGGGGTTTCGGCATTCGGGTTTCGTCATGCCTCGCTGAGCGCGGCCCCGTCCAACCCCAGGAGCAGCGCGTCCATCGCCGCGTCGCAGCTTTCCTTGAGCTTTCCCTCCCGGGCCAGCGCCTCCGCCGGGGCGACCAGCGTGTTCTTGCCCGCGTGCAGCCGGCCGCCGCGCATCGTCTCCCCCGCCGTGCCGTCGAGCCCGAGCAGGCCGGGGAACGTTTTCTCGCCCAGCCGCAGCTTCCACATCGCCGAGTCCTTGAACAGGCAGGCCAGCACGTCCTCGCCCGTGTCCGGCAGCCCGAGTTCCGACGCCAGGACGCGGGTGGCCACGCGCGCCTGGTTATCCTTGACCGCCCCCTCCAGCACGCGCACGACGACCCGCCGGCCGGTCGTGCGCTCGTAGTTGGCGAGCTTGAGGTTGAAGTTCCGCACCCGCATCTCCGGCAGTTGGCCCGTGGCGTCCCGGAAGTAAACGAATCCCACCGGGGCCGCCGGCCGACGCGCGCTCACCACGGCGGCCCGCAGTTCCGCCAGCCGCTCCGGCGTGGCCCGGAACCCCTCCGCCGCCGGGCCGACGCGCCGGATCGTCACGCGCTCCAGGCGGTCGCCCGGGACAATTTTCTCGAGGACCTCGTGGCCCGCCACCACGCGGCCGAAGACCGGGTGCAGGTAATTCAAGCGGTCCACGGGCGCGAGGGTGACGAAGAACTGGCTGCCGTTGGTATCCGCCCCGTCGTTGGCCATGCTCAACATCCCCGCCCGGTCGTGCCGCAGGCCGGGGACGAACTCGTCGGGCAAGGTGAACCCCGGTCCGCCCTCTCCGTCCCCGCGCGGGTCCCCGCCCTGGACGACGAAGCCGGGGACGACCCGGTGAAACAACAAGCCGTCGAAGAACGGTTTGCCCAACGGGGCGCCCTCCGTCGTGGGCAGCGTGCCCTCGGCGAGACCGGTGAAACTCAGGGTCGTCAGCGGCGCCCGTTCAAAGAACAACTCGGCCGTGAACGCGCCCCGCGGCGTCTCGAAGTCCGCGTAAAGGCCGGGCGCGGCGGGCGCCTGCGCGGCGGCCACTCCAGGCCAGGCCAAAAGGGTCAGCAGGAACGCGAGATGGCCGAGCCAGGGAGATACGAATCGGGGCATGGCGCGGAGTCTAGCCGCGACCGGGCGGATCGGGGTAGCCAAAGTTTGTTAAACTTCGACCGTCCGGGCAAACCGGGGGGCCGTTCCCGACCGCCTATCCCGGGGCGCCGGGTTGTGGCTAATTGACCCCGCCCGCCCGCGCCCCGCATGACCCTCGCCAACAAGATCACCATCGCGCGCATCCTGCTCATCCCGGTGTTCGTGCTCCTGGCGGTCTATTACGGGGACAGCGTGCAGCAGCACCAGCCCGACGAGCGTTGGCGCTGGGCGGCCATCGCGGTGTTCCTCGTGGCCGCCGCCTCCGACGGGATTGACGGCTACATCGCCCGCCGCTACAACCAGCGCAGCCGGCTGGGCACCATCCTGGACCCGTTGGCCGACAAGGGCCTGCTGCTCGCGGCGCTGTTCACTTTAACGTTTTCCGACTGGGGCTACCGCTTCCCGCTGTGGTTCCCGGTGCTCATCGTCACGCGCGACGTGGTGGTCGTCGCCGGCAGCCTCGGCCTGCACTACGTCAACGGCAGCGTCCAGGTCCGCCCACGCTGGACGGGCAAGGTCGCCACCGTGCTGCTGATGGCGGCCATCGGTTGGGTGATGCTCCCGCTCCACCGCCCCAGCGCCCACTGGCTGGTCCTGGCGACCGGGGTGTTTACCGGCTTGTCCTTCGTCGGCTACCTGCGCGACGGCATCGCCCAGCTCCAGGCGGGCGGTTCCGGCGAGGCGCACCAGTAAGGAATGCCTCACGCAAAGGTCGCAAAGGGAAGGCGGGGGGAGGAGAAGAGGTTTGGTGGAAAAAAGGGGTCCGTCCGGGTCCGGTTTCCTGCTTCCACTGCCCGCCCTTTTTTCCTCTCTTCCTTTGCGACCTTTGCGGCCTCTGCGTGAGGCACCTTCCCCCCGCGCCCTTCCCGGGCTAAGTTCCGCGATGGAAACCCCATCCGTCGCTTCCGCCCGCATGGCCGCCATCGTCGGCCGGCCCAACGTGGGCAAGAGCGCCCTGTTCAACCGGCTCGCCGGCCGCTCCATCGCCATCGTCCACGACCAGCCCGGCATCACACGCGACCGGCTCGGGGCCGAGTGCCGCCTGGGCGACGCGCCCTTCGAGATCACTGACACCGGCGGCATCGGGGCCGACGTGGACGTGGGCTTCACCGACCGGGTCCGCGCCGAGGCCGAGATCGCCATCGCCACCGCGGGCGTGATCCTGTTCGTCGTGGACGGCCAGACCGGCGCCCTGCCGCTGGACCTCGACCTGGCCAAACGTTTGCGCCGTTCCGCCAAGGACGTGCTCCTCGTCGTCAACAAGGTGGACCAGCCCGAACTCGACAGCCACCAAGCGCGGCTGGCCGACTTCGCGCAACTCGGTTTCCCGGAAGTCTATGGCGTCTCCGCCGCCCACGGCCAGGGTTTGCGCCCGCTCGTCGCCGCCATCGAGCGCCGGTTGCCGCCGCCATCCGGCATCCAGCATCCAGCATCCGGCACCCAGCACCCCCCCAAGCTCGCCCTCGTCGGCCGGCCGAACGTCGGCAAGAGCTCCTTGACCAACGCCATTCTCGGCGCCCCGCGCACCATCGTTTCCCCCGTCGCCGGCACCACGCGCGACAGCGTGGACGTGCCGGCCACGGTCCGCGGCCGGCCCTACGTGCTCATTGACACCGCCGGCCTGCGCCACCGCGGCAAGCGCGACAACTCGGCGGAGGTCTTCAGCGCCGTCCGCTCCGAGCGGGGCATCCGGCGCGCCGACCTGTGCATCCTCGTCCTCGACGCCTCGATGGGCGTCACCCAGCAGGACCGCCAGATCGCCGGGCTCATCCAGGAGGCGGGCAAACCC
>CAXTFX010000267.1:2376-6453 GCA_964243185.1 uncultured Chthoniobacterales bacterium | reverse complement strand
CGATCAGGTTCAGCACCTCGGCGGTCTGGGCCACGCCCAGCGCCGCCGTCGGCTCATCGAGCATGATCAACTCCGGGTCCAGCAGCAGCGAGCGGGCGATCGCCACGGTCTGGCGCTGCCCGCCCGACAGCGAAGCGACCACGTCACGCACGCTCGGGATGCGGGCCGATAGCTCGTTGAGGAGCGTCCAGGCCCGCACCTCCATGGCAACCTCGTCTAGGCGGAGCGGATTCAACTCGCGCCCGAGATAGATGTTCGCGACGACATCGAGGTTTTCGCACAAAGCGAGGTCTTGGAACACCGTGGCGATGCCGAGGTCGAGCGCCGCGCCGGGATCGGGCAGCGCCACCTGTCGGCCGCCGAAGTTGATCGTGCCGGTGCTGGGTTGATGGACACCGGCTAGTATTTTTACCAACGTCGATTTACCGGCTCCGTTGTCACCCACTAAGGCGACCACCTCGCCGGCATGCACGTCGAGCTCGATATCCGTCAGAGCCGAAACCGCTCCGAAGTGTTTCGAGACTCCGCGCAGGCTCAACACCAGCTCGCCGTGCTCGAATCGTGTTGCAGAGTTGGAGTTATTGGGCATGAGGGGGATGCCGCCTGCTGGGCAGAGGGACCCGGCGCGAGCCGGGTCCTCACCGGCGCCGTGCCGGATCACTTCGTGATTCCCAAGCGCTTGCACCCTTCAACATAACGACCGGTGCTAAGATCCTTGGCGCTCACAAAACCCTTGTCCACGACCTCCGCCTTGAGATTCTCCGACGTGACCAACACCGGCTTGAAGAGCTGGGAAGGCGTGTTGAAAAGCTCCGTTTCGGCCTTCGGGGACTCGCCCGACAGGAAGCCGACGGCCACCTTCGCCGCCGCGGCCGCGACGATCTCACTCGGCTTCAAGATCGTGTTGTATTGGTCGCCCGCGATGATCAACTGTAGTCCCGCGATCGTCGCATCGTTGCCGGTCACCGGCGGCACCGGGTTGACGCCGGCCGCCTTGAGGGCGGCGACGGACGCGCCACCCGTGCCGTCGTTAGCGGCTACGACGCCGACGATCTGCCCCGAGAAACGGGTGATCTGCCCGCCGACCCACTGCTGGGCCTTCGGCGGCGCCCACTCCGGCGTGTCGAACTCGGCGAGCGTCTTATAGCCACTGCCCTCCAACCCGGCGTGAATGCCCTTTTTGATCAGTCCCGCCGCCGCATCTACAGGCGAGCCATTGACTTCGAGCACGCCGCCTTTGTCGGTCGGCACACCCGTGCTCTTCAGGTGCTGAACGAGCGACTGCGCGATGGCTTTACCGATGTCTTCGTTGTCGAACGACACGTAGAAGTCGGCCGGCGTCGAGGGGATGGGCCGGTCATAGGCGATCACCTTCACACCCTTGCTATGGGCCATCTGGACCCAGGAGGCGGCGGCCGTCGAATCAACCGGGTCGAGAACGATCACCTTCGCTCCCTGGGTAATCACCGAGTTGAACTGCTGCTGCTGCTGCGACACGTCGGCAACAGCGTTCTGATAGATTACCTTGCAGTCGGGGGCGAGCTTCTTCATCTCGGCCTTGAAGCCAGGGAAATCATGCTGTTCGTAGCGCGTCGAGCCCTGGTCGGGCATCAGGAAAGCGACGGTTCCGCCCGGCGCGGCAATGGCCGCCGCACCGCTCATCAGGGTCAGGATCAGCGCGCTGGCGCCGAGCAGCTTGTTCAAATTCTGGTGTAGGTAGGAGTGCCGTGCTTTTGGTTTCATGGGGGATGGGAGATCCTAGTTTAGGGTTGGTGCTGGTTTTTCGGGTTCACACCGTTCTGCTGGTGCGCTTGTTGGTTAGGCGGGGTGTAACCCAAAAGTGATTAAAGATAGCTGGTCCAAGTTCAGGTCTGACCCATTTGTAGTCTGGGCAGGAAGCGGGGTGCGAACGAGCCCCCCGTAAGCGAGGTTTCTGACTACAATCACGTAAACCGCAAAGGTCGTGTGGGCGCCATCCGTCTCTCGGCAAGTCACCCGGGGGAACGACTCCGCGGTATCAGTCTGGGGTTAGGTGGGGAGTCTGAACTGAACAATAGTTCAGCGCAATAACTTTTTCTCACAAAATGCGTTCCCGCTCGATTTGCGTCGGCCCACGCGGTAGGTTCAGATCAATCCCCGCGCGCGCCGTGATCGCCGGTGCCGCGCCTCAGACGAGCCCCCGTCATCCTGGCGCGTTGGGCGTGGAGGACGGCAGAGGAGGTTCATCGTTGTCAGGTCATCCGTCACGGAAGCTGGCAGCCGGTAGCTCAGAGGAACAATTCGACCGCACCGGTGCCACCCGCGGAGGCTTTGCTCACTCGTAAGTGCTGATCCGGGTCTGACGAAGCTCTGCTCCCGACGATCCCGCGTCGGCTCTCAGTGCCAGGCGTTTTCGTTCTGATAACCCTTGACGACGAGGTTGTCACAGTTCGTCGCGGGTGGCCCAGGCGCGGGATGATCAGCCGCTGCCGGTCGAAAAAACGTATGCGCGCGCCCCCGGTGGCGCATAACCTACCGGGGTGATTAGAGTTTGAACCCAGCCAAAAATGCGACCCAACGACCGGCGAAAAGCGGATCGCGCACGTCCGAACCGCGCCAGGGTCGCCGGCCTACCGGTGGGAGGCAGCGAGGTGGATGAGTTGGTGCGCGCTGCTTGGCTGTATTACATGGCTGGTCACACGCAGGAACTCACCGCCACAATCCTTGGCGTCTCCCGCGTGAAGGCGGCGCGGTTGCTGGCCGAGGCGCGCGAGGCCGGCATCGTCAAGATTTCCATCGAGCACCGTCTCAGCGTCACGGCGGAAGTGGAAGAGCGCCTGCGGTGTCGCTTTGGGCTTACCTTTTGTCGGGTCACCCCGCCGCTCCTCGCCTTGACAGCCTCCACGAAGGGAGACCCAAGGAAGAATACCACCTGGTCGGCGAGGAACGCCGCGATGGAAAACGCACTGGCCCGCCGGGCCGTCGGCATGACGGCGGCGCGCTACCTGCGCGAGCGACTCCAGGCCGGCGAGCATCCGTTGCTCGGTCTGGCGTGGGGGCGGACCACGGCAGCGATGGTGGACCAGCTTTCCGGCGTCCGGAAGCCCGACGCCACTTTCGTGTCGGTGATGGGGTCGCTGACGTTGAGCTCCGCGGCCAACATCTTCGAGGTCGTGCACCGTCTGGCGGAAAAGACCGGGGGCGAGGGACACTTCCTGCCCGTGCCATACATCGCCAACAGCGTCGCCGACCGGGACATCTTGATGTCGCAACGCATCGTGCAAGAAGCCCTGGCGCTAGCCGCGCGCGCGGAGGTCCATTTCATCAGCCTGGGCGAATGTGACAGTAACGGCTTCCTGTTTGAAGGGGGTTACTTATCCGCCCAGGAGCTCGCCGACCTGCACGCCGCGGGGGCGGTGGGCGACGCGATGGGCAAGTTTTTCGACCAGCACGGCCGCCCGGTGGATTCGGAGTTAAACCAGCGCACGCTGGCGCTGGACACCCGCCATTTCGCCGGCCGTGAAGTGGTTGCGCTCTGCGCGGGCTCCTCCAAGGACCGGGCGATCCGCGGGCTCTTGCGCACGGGCTTCGTCACCGGGTTGGTCATTGATGGCGACACCGCGCAAAAGGTTTGCGAGCAGGAGGGTGACTGACGTTTCCACAAGTCGTGGCGCCACGCCTGACGGCCAGGGTGGCGAGGCGCTTCGACTCTCCATCCCTGCCCGATCGCCAGCTAACGGGAGAAGGTGGCCTTGGTGGGACACGTGCGTCCGTGAGAAGCCTTCACGGGAAGGGTGGGGGGTTTGCGCGAAATCCACTGGGTCAGGGTTTTGGTCCGCCGGTGGAAAACGAGCGGCATCGGGCGCGCCTCGGCGCTCGCGGACTCGAACTCGGCGAGCGCTCCGGCGAACCATCCCACGCGCTGGCGGGCGACCTCCTTGAGGGGCAGACGCTTGATGGCGGGGGCTCCCTACCAACGGAGCAGGTCCTCCTAGAGCTTGTTTCAAAACCCTTCGCAGCGTGAGCAGCGCGCAGGCAAGATGAAAGAAGCCGCGGTAGAGACTTATGTCATGTGCGTAGCGCACCACCAAGCGGCGG
>CAXTFX010000267.1:0-2276 GCA_964243185.1 uncultured Chthoniobacterales bacterium | reverse complement strand
AAAGAAGCCGCGGTAGAGACTTATGTCATGTGCGTAGCGCACCACCAAGCGGCGGTAGCGGCGCCGGCGGCGGCGGCCGTCCTGGCCGGTGGCTTTTTGACGTTTTTGCGCCGGGCGGGGAGGAGCGGCTCGATGCCCCGGCGGCGCAACGCCCGGCGCAGGGATTCAGAGTCGTAGGCCCGGTCGGCGTCGGCCGACTTGGGATGACGCTCTTTACGCCCCAGCCGCGCCTTGCAGAGGGTGGCGTCCGCGAGCTTGAACTCGGCCCGGTTGGCCCCCGCCAGCTCGACTCCCAGAGGAACACCTCCTCCAATAACCAGCGCCATCCACTTCGTGCCCTTGCCCCGCTTGGTCTTGCCGACGGCGGCGCCCCCTTTTTTGGCGGGAGCAAAGCGGCCGTCCAAGCGAGCTTGCCAGCGGCGCCGAGCTCGTCCAAGAATGCCCGCCACATGGCTAAGAGCGCCCCGCTCTGCTCCCGCTCGCGCCGTCGCTGCCAGCACGTCGAGGCGCTGCCCAACTCCCGTGGCAGCGCGGCCCAAGGCGAGCCGGTGCGCGGCATCCAGAGAACGCCTTGCAGACCGCGCGCCGATCCTCGGCCCGCGGCCGGCCTCCGTGCGCCGACGGCCGTGGCGGGCGGGGCAGGGGCGCCTTCCTCTCCCGTCGCGCGTCGGGGAGTTGGTTCCAGCGCGGCTCTGCCATGCCCAGGAAGCTGGCCGGGGCCAAGTTATCGGCAAGCCGGTTTTGAAATAAGCTCTACACAGAGCGTGGTTCTAGCCAGGATAAAGTCATTGGATACGCGGCAGATCACGAAATGACCCGCAATCCCCGCAGTGTGTCTGTCACCGCTCGGTCGAGCGGAGTGTGCGGCTCGCGGCCCAAGAACGCCAGCCGCTTGGTGTTATCCAATCTGATCGGCGCCTGCCAGAGTGGCTCCATCTCGCCCAATTCGCGCGTGGTCTCGTTGAACGGTGCCGCAAGCTTGAGCAGCCACCAAGGCAGCTTTTTCACCTTCAGGCCCGGCTTGCCCGCCGCGCGCCGCATGGCCGAGATCATCGCCGTGCCGTCTGGATCCCAATGCCCGGTGAAATGGAAGCGGGCGAACGGCTTCAACTCACCATCCCACTCCGCCAGGAGCGCAAATGTCTCGCCTGCATCTGGCAGGTAGGCCCAGTCGTGGCCTACACCGCGTTCGCCGGGATAAGTGACGGATGCGAGCGGCCGGCCGGGCTTGACCATCCCCCTGTGAGAACCAACTGTTGCCAGGCTGGGGACCGAAGAAGTCGCCTAAGTGCCTATGCGAACGGGCGAGAGTTGGTGGAGTTGGCGGCACGAGTTTGAAGCCCTCGGCCACCGCGCGCAAGGCGCGTCCGGTCCAAGGGGCCACCCTCTCCGAGGCGTGGTGGCAGAGGCTGGCCGCGCTGCGGCCGGTCCACCCGGTCGAGGTTCACCCGCTGGGCGGCCCTGGGCCGCGGGCGCCCGACCGGCAGGCCCTCAACGGCACTTTCTTCGCGTTGCGAACCGGCCGCCGGTGCAAGGCGCTGGACGCCACCGGCACCTGGCCCCGGGTTCCACGGCCCCCGCCCGCTCCCAGGGGAGTGGGGCGCGGCCCGGCTCCTTTGCCCGGGGCCTTTGGGCGGCAGCCCGGCGCGGGGGTGACGGACTCCCGGAAGGGCCGGACGGCAACTGGGCCGGGGACGGACGGGGCAATATGACGGAGGGGGCCCGGGGCGGGGGCGAAGGGCCGGCGCCAACCCCCCCCCCGACGGACCGCCGCCAAGGCCGGGGTGGAAGAGAGGCGTCTTGGACGCGGGCGGCCGGCCACCCCCGGGGCCCTCTGGCCGTGGGGCGGGCGCCAGCGGCCACGACGGCAAGGGCCGATGGGCGGGGCGACCCTGGAGGGCACCTCCCCGCCGCCGTGGCGGCAGAGCGCGCCGGGCCGCCCCTGAGGACGGGCCGAGCGCCGGGGGGTCTCTGCCCGGGCCAAGGGGGATGACCCCCCCCCGGGAGGAGGTGCGCGCCCCATCTCGCCGCGGCCTTCGGCCACCCGCCGCCCCTGCCGTTGCCGGGGGCGGGGAGCGGAACGGGCGCCAGGCCGGCAAACGGGCCCGGGGCGGGGTGGTCGGAGCGCACCCGCTCCGGGGGGGGTGCCACCGCTCACCGCCGCCGGCGCGCGCGCGGGCAGAAGAAGGGGAGCGAAAACCTACCTGGGCTGCCTCCCCCCCCCTTGCCGCCGCGCTCATCACTTGGAACCGGGGCCGGTTCGGATTGGCTCTTAA
>CAXTFX010000266.1:0-6472 GCA_964243185.1 uncultured Chthoniobacterales bacterium | reverse complement strand
GAAGCCGCGGGGGCTTTCGTGCCCTGGCTGGCGCGCAGGGCGCCGGTCAGGCTCAGGGCGGCCACAATGGCCGCGAGGATGATTTTTTTCATAGTTTGGATTTCACCTCCTTTCGTTGTTGGTTTTTGCCGGGGCGCGATTGGCCCCAGAAATGGTCGTGCGTCACTTCTTGGGCACGAGTTTCATGCTGCACTTCGGACAGTTTCCCGGGCGGTCCTGGACGACTTCGGGGTGCATGACGCAGGTAAACAACTCCCCGGCACCCGCCGCGGCGGCGACCCCGCGGCCGGCGCGCGCGTCGGGGGTCTTGGCGGGGAGGTGGGCGAACGCGGCACCCCCGGCGCGCGGGTCAACGCCGTCCCGAGCCAAGTCCTCCGGCCGGGCCAGGCTGGCGAGCGTGCCCGCCGGGTGGCGATACCAGCCGGGGTCCACGCCGGGGCCGCCGGGCAACTCCTCGCGAACCTTCAGGATGGTAAACATCCCGCCCATCGTGATATAACCCAGCGGGCCCTCGCCGCCCACCATGGGCAGGGAGTTCGGTGGGACCTTCATCCCCATCGCGCCCATGTCGGCCATGCCCGCCTGGCCCATGCTCATGAAGCTGGGCAGGCGCAGGTCGCGGCGGACCTTGGCGTCGAAACGTCCCGCCTGGACCCCGATCATGTTCGGGGTCCCGTGGCCCATCTGGTTCATGACGTGGTGCGTCATGTGGCAGTGAAAGGCCCAGTCCCCCGGCTCGTCGGCGACGAACTCGATGGTGCGCGTGGACCCGACGGGCACCAGCACGGTGGTTTCCGGCACCTGCGCGACCTTCGGGAGGCGCCCGGCACCCGTCTCGGTGACGAGGAACTGATAGCCGTGCAAGTGGATGGGGTGGTGGTCCATGGGCGAGAGGTTGCCGATGCGGATGCGGACCCGCTCGCCCTTCTTCGCCACCAGCGGCGCGGTTCCCGGATAGACCCGCGCGTTCATCGTCAGGAGGTTGAACTCGGTCATCTCGTTGGGGTTTGGTCGTGAGGTGCCAGGGTCCAGGCGCCACTCGTGGAGCATGATGGCGAAGTCCCGGTCCACGGGCGGCGGCTCCTCCTCGCCTGCCGCCCTCGCCTTGCCGGGCCGGGGGTGGACGATGAACAGGCCCGTCATGCCCAGGCCGATCTGGGTCATCTCGTCGTGGTGGGAGTGATACATCCCCATGCCCGCCTGCCGCAGGGTGAACTCGTAGAGAAACGTCTCGCCGGGTTGGATCGCCTTCTGGTTCAGGCCCCCGACGCCGTCCATGCCGTTGGGCAGCAGGATGCCGTGCCAGTGGACGGTCGTTGGCGCGGGCAACCGGTTGGTGACGTAGAAGCGCACCCGGTCGCCGTCCACGACCTCGATGGTCGGGCCGTGGACGCAGCCATTCCAGCCCCAGCACTTCGCGCGCAGCCCGGGGGCGAACTCGTGGTCCACCTCCTCCGCGACGAGGTGGCCGACCTTCACGCCGTCCACGATCTTGAACGGCAGCTTGGTGCCGTTGGGCACGACGACGGGCCGGTAGTCCTGTCCCTCGACTCCCGGCGGGTAAACCCGGGGCTCCGCGTGCGTCCCGCCGGTGTCCGCGGCAGAGCCCTCGCGCGGGCGGTCCACGCCGGGAACGTCGGCGGCGCGGGCGGCGTTATCTTTGAGGAACACGGCGCCCGCCGCGAGCGCGGCCGTGCCGTGGGTGAGGAAGTTGCGTCGGTTCATAATGTTTTGACAGAGGTTGACAGGTTCAGGGTCTTGCCGCCGCTTTGCCCGCGTCGAGCCGACCGCCGACGGCGCGCTCCAGGTCGGCGCGGGCGATCCAGTAATCCCGCAGGGCCTCGGCGGCGCTACGTTCAGCGGAGATGGCGTTTTGACGGGCTAGGAACAGGTCCGGCGCCCCGCGGAGCATGGCGTTGTATTGCTCCTGGGTGAGAGCGACGACCCGGCGGCGCTCGGGCAGCAGCCGGGTGCTGGCGAGTTCCGCGAGCCGGCGGTTACCCGCAACCAGCGCGCGGGCCTCGCGCACGTCCGCCCGGATGGAGACGATCCGTTCTTCCAACAACCGTTGCGCCCGGCGCGCCTCGGCCTGCAAGCGGGCAACCTGCGCCTGGCCCTGGTCGAAGATGGGCAATTCCAGTTGCAGCGTCGGCCCCGTGACGCGCTGGCGGCCGGGATCGCGCTCGGAGTTCACGCCGAACCGGATCCCCGCCGGGAAGAACCGCGTGCCTTCCCGCAACCGCAGGGTTTGCCCGCTCACGTCCAGCCCGACCCGCGCGGCCTCCAGGTCCAACCGACGGGCCACCGCGAGGTCCTCCAGTTGCCCCGGCGACAGTTCCCGCGCGGGTAACGGCGGTAGCTGTTCGGCGACGCGCCAGCCAGGGTCATCGGTCAACCCGAGCAGCCGGTTGAGCCGCTCGCGGTCCGTCGCGATCCCGGTCTCGGCCTGCGCGGTGTCCATCTGGCTTTGCGCCAGGGCTGCTCGGGCATTGGCAAGGTCCAATTCGGGGATGTTTCCCGCCTCCCGCAATTGCCGGGTGAAATCCGCCGCCGCCCCGGCCGTGCCCGCGATGCCGCGCAGCGTGGTGAGGAGTTGTTGCCGGGCCTGGAGCGTGTAGAACGCCCGCCGCACGTCTCCCGCCACCCGGACGGCCTCGTCCGCCACCCGCAGTTCCGTCTGCCGGAGCGCCTGCCCGGCCAACCGGCGACGCAGCGGCACCAGGAACCAATCGAGCACGTCCCCGGCCAGCGCCGTTTCCAGGTTTGTCGCCGACGGCGGCCGGTCGGGGAAACGCGCGCTGCCGGCGAATTCCGGGTTCTTCAAAAGCCCGGCCTGGACGAACTCCGCGTGCGAGATGCCCACCTCCTCGAACTCCGCCTGGAGCGCCCGGTTGTGGAGCAGCGCCACGCGCACCGCCGCGTCCGCCGTGAGCCGTCCACCGCCGACGTGGAGCAGCGCGCGGACGGCGGCATCGGTTTGCGCCTGCTCCCCCGGCGTGCGCGCCCAGCGGACGGCCGCCCCGGTGCGCTCCGCGGCGAGCCGGCCGATGCCGCGCTCAAACGTCGGTCCGGCGTCGGGGACCGAGCAGCCGGCCGCCGTCAGCAGCAGGGTGGCGGACAGAGCTTTGACGATAGGGAAATGGGGACGAGCGATGGCCATGCGAACGGGCAGGTGGGGTTAACAAGGCAGGCCGGTCCACGCGAACACGACGGACCTCACCGGCGAAAGACGCATCGCCGGGTGCAACCAGGGAAGACCCGAACAGAAACCCGCCGCGGGCGGGGAGCCAGGGGCTTCCGTTAACCCAACACTGGGGGAGCGTGGACCGGGGCGCAACGGCCCAGGAGCACGCTCATCACCCCGCCCGACGGCGGCCCGGAGTCCGGGAACGCGCGGTCGGGGGAACCCGCCTCCGGCGCCCACGCCAGCGCGAGCGAGAGAACGGCCACCCAGTCCGTCGGCAGCGCGACGGGCGCCAGGGGCGGCAGCGCCGTCACGGCCCCCGGCGGCAGCTCCGCCCGGACTTCCTGACAGCACGGCGCCGCGGGCGTGACGGGGGCATCCGGCGCCGGCTCGGCCGGGCAGTGCGGGCACCCCGAAACCGTCGGCGCGGTGGCGGCGCACGGCCGGGCCATCAGCCCGAGGGCGCAGAAGTTCGTCCCCACGATCCAGGCGACCATCGCCAGGAGCGAGAGCGCCGACCGCCAACGGCGTTGCCGGAGAACTTGCGTCACGGGGGAGTATAGGCGTCCGCACCGGGCGGAGCAAACCTGAAGTGCCTACGGGGCGAGCGCGCGGGCCGCCGGTCCGAACGGGCGGTGAAGGGACCGATCCCGGTTCCGGCCGGCTACGTTTTCAGCCGCTTGAGCTTTTCGTCGCACTTGAGGACCGCGTTGTTGACCTCGGTGATGGCGGTTTCGTGACCCTTCTGGGAGGCCTCCAACTCGTGCAGGATTCTTTCCATGTCCGGCTTGAGGGGGTCGCCGGATTTCATCTGCGCGAGGACCGCTTTCACCCGGCCGATGGCGTCCTTGAAGATCGTTCGCACCTTGATGCGTTGCTGGAAGCAGTCCCGGCCCCGGACGCGCGCGGCCTCGATCTCGTTGGCGGCCGTTAACGTGTCACAGGTATAGTGCTGGCACAGTTCCTTTTGCTTTTGGTATTCCCGCTGGCCCACCGCGCGCAGGTCGGGGAAGGGGATGGCTTCTAAACCTTTCTTGCCGGCGGCGGCTTTGGTTTCCTTGGCGGACGGCGGGATGCTCATGGGCGGGGAACGGGGTTAACGGGGGGTGGAGGAAAGGGTGGAGTTGTTCGTTTGCCCCCCGCTCCCGGCGCTGTCCGCGGTCGGCCCGGCCCCGGCGGGCAGGAAGCGTCGGCGGACGCCGTCCCAGTCGTGGACGCGCGGGTAGCGGGTTTCGTGCAGGTTGTGCGGGGCGCTGAACAGGATGCCCTGCCCGCCGAAGCGCTCGAAGTGGTGCGCGTTGTCGTCAATGAGGAAGTCGGCGGCGATGATGCTCTTGTCCCCGCAGAAGACGATGTGACTGTCCGGGATGAAGGGGAAGTGCTCGCGCACCCACTCATACTTGGCGGTAAACGAGGTCGGATACTCCATCGCGGCCGTGGTCACGAAGACCTCGTAGCGCTCGCACAACTCGCGGAGGACGTCCTGGCTTTGGGGCATCACCGGGAGATCGCGAAAGAAGTCCCGGGCGCGCGGGTGGTCGCGCACCCACTCGCGGTGCTCCTCGCGGACCGCCGCGTAGAGCTTGCGGCCGGCCAGGTCGGCCTTGGTCAGACGGCCGCCGTGCTCCCGGTTGTAGCCGTCGAGCTGCTTGGTCAGGGTGTCGGCTAACACCTCGTCCATGTCGGTGGCGATGCGCGGTCTCATGCGTTGCGACGGGCGACCTAATTAACGACGGGCAGGCCCGCGTCGCAACCTCCCGCGAACCCCCGGCGTCAGCCCTCCCGCGCGTCGCCGGCGGCGCCGCTCTCCGGGACCGGCCGTTCCGCACCTTCCCACCGCGCCAACGACGACTCGTGCAGGTGCCGCGGCGGGCGCAGCCGGGCCAGCACGCCGTAGCGGGGGCCGAAGAGCAGGGCGCCGAGGAAGGCCGCGCCGAGCGTCAGCACGATGGCCGGGCCGCTGGGGACATCCAGCCAGTAGGACAACATTAGCCCCGCGCTCGCCCCGGCCGACCCGAGCAGGCCGCCGCCCCAGCACATGACGCGGAAGCTGTCCGACACCAGGTAAACGGTCGCCCCCGGCAGGATGAGCAGGCCCACGCTCATAACCACGCCGACGGCCCGCAGGCTGGCGATCATGGCCAGGATGATGAGGGTCAACAGCAGGTAGTTCAGCCGCGCCACCGGCACGCCGAGGCTCTGCGCGACGGAGGGCTCGAACATCGCCAGCAGCAGCCCGCGCTGGCAGGCGACCACGCTGGCCACCGCCCCGAAGCCGACCCCGTAGATGATCCACAGGTCCGCGTCCTCCATGCCGAGGACGTTGCCGAAGAGGAAGTGCGACAGGTCCACCGGCACGCGGGCGTATTTGAGGATGAGGATACCCAGGGCAAACGCCACGGTGTAGAGCGCGCCGATGGCCGTCTCGTCCTTCAGCCGCGAGGAGCGGGCGACGAGCTGCCCGCCGACGCCGACCAGCAACGCCGCCACGGCCGCGCCCGTGAACAATCCCACGGGGGATAACCCGAAGAGGATGGCGCCCACGGCCAACCCCGGCAGGAGGGAGTGCGACAGGGCATCCGCCAACAGCGCCAATCGCCGCAGAACGACGAAGGCGGAGAGGAACCCGTTGGTGAACCCGACGAGCAGGCACCCGAGCAGGGCGCGCTGCATGAAGTCGGCTTGGAACGGCTCGAACAACCAGGAGGACATGGCGACATTTTAGCGGCGGCGGGTAGGGCGGGCTATCCCTAGCCCGCCGCCGGTGAGCGTGTCGAATACCCCACGGCGGCGGCCTAGGGATAGGCCGCCCCACCCGCCGCCGCTCCCCCGGTGAACACGGCGGTGCCGTAGGTGCGCGCGATGTTTCCTTCCGTGAACGTTTCCCCGGTCGGTCCGTAGGCGACGAGCTCGCCGTTGAGCAGGATCACGTCGTCGAAGAGTTCCGGGACGGTTCGCAGGTCGTGGTGGGAAACGACGACGAGACGGCCCTCGGCCGCCAGCCGGCGCAGGAGGTCGGCCAGGAGGGCGGTGGCGTTGCGGTCCAGGCCGGTGAAGGGCTCGTCCAGGAGGTAAACGTGCGCCCCCTGGGCCACGGCGCGGGCGAGGAAGGCGCGCTGCTGCTGCCCGCCGGAGAGCGCGGCGATCTGGCGTTCGGCGAGGTCGTCCAGCCGCGCGGCGGCGAGGGCGTCCGCCACGGCCGCGGCGTCGGCGGCCCCGAAACGTCCCCAGGCTCCGAGCGCG
The DNA here is from genome assembly GCA_964243185.1 of uncultured Chthoniobacterales bacterium. GTDB lineage: Bacteria > Verrucomicrobiota > Verrucomicrobiia > Chthoniobacterales > SZAS-18 > CAXTFX01. The sequence goes on along the minus strand of CAXTFX010000266.1, from coordinate 45 downwards.
GGGTAACGGCCCATCTCCACGAGGCCGCGCACGGTGAGCGGGAAG
>CAXTFX010000265.1:2959-6538 GCA_964243185.1 uncultured Chthoniobacterales bacterium | reverse complement strand
TCCTCCCGGGCGGCGAAGACGGCGGGGGGAGGGCCGAGGTTTTCCGGGGCTCCGGGCACGGCCGTCGGCGGCGGTCGGCGGCGACCGGCGAGCAGCGCGGGGATGACCAGCAGGGTTAACGCCGTCGCGGAGAGGATGCCGCCGATGACCACCGTCGCCAGGGGCCGTTGCACCTCGGCGCCCGGCGCGGTGGAGAGCGCCATCGGCAACAGTCCCAAACCGGCCACCAGCGCCGTCCCGAGCACGGGCCGCAGGCGGCGGCGGGCGCTTTCCCGTGCGGCGTCGGTGGGCGGGACCCCGCGGCGACGAAGTTGGCCGTAGGCTGCGGCCAACACCAGGCCGTTGAGCACGGCGACACCGGAGAGGGCGAGGAAGCCGACAACCGCCGAGATCGTCAGCGGCATCCCGCGCCACGCCAGCGCGAACACGCCGCCGACCCACGCCAGGGGAACGCCCGCGAGCACCGCCAGCGCCCGCCGCCCCGAGCCGAGCGCCAGGGCCGCCAGGGCGAACACCGCCGCGAGCACGGCCGGCGTCAGCCACCGCAGGCGCGCGCGGGCGTGGCGGTAGCGTTCAAAGCCGCCGCTGAACTCGACCCGGTAGCCCGCGGGGGGATGAACGTGCGCGCGCACCGCCCCCTGCGCTTCCCGCGCGAAGCCGCCACTGTCGCGCCCGCGCACGTTGACCATCACGGCGCGCCGGCGCTCCCCGTTCTCCCGGAGGATCGTGGCGAGCCGCGGTGTCACCCGGACCTGGGCAACCTGCCCGACGTTGAGCAGCAGGTTGCGCTCGGCCGAGCGGAAGGGCAGGCTCGCGAGCAGGTCCGGCCGGTCGCGCACGGCTGCCGGGAAGCGCACGGCCAACGGGTAAAACTGCTCGCCCGCGTCAATGCGGCCGACTTCCCGGCCCATCAGCGCGGTCGAGATCGCCCCGTCCACCTCGGCGGCGGTGGCCTGGAGACGCCGCATCGCGTCCCGGTCGGGCACAATCTCCAGCGTGTCCGCCCGGCCGACCTCCTCCGCCGCGACCTCGCCGGCGCCGGGGAGCCTCTCGACGACGGTTTTAACCTCGGCCGCGAGCGCGTCGAGCTGGTCGTAACCCGGGCCGAAGACCTTGATGGCCACGTCGGCGCGCGTGCCTTCGAGCAGCTCGTCAAAGCGCAACGCGACGGGCTGGTTGGTGGTCAACTCCTGGCCGGGGACGCGCGCGGCGATAACCTCGGTGATACGTTTCGCCAACTCGTCCTTGGAGGGGATCCGGCCGGCGTGCGTGCGGCGCCACTCGCGGCGGGGCTTCAGGGCAACGTAGAGATCGTTCTCGTCCGCGCTCTGCGGGTCGGTGGCGAGGTCGGAGCGACCCAGGCGCGAGAAGACCTGCGTGGCCTCGGGCACCTGTGCCCGGATGGCCCGCTCGGCGGCCACCTCCGCCGCCACCGCGCCGGCGAGGCTCCCGCCGGCGGGCCGGTGGACCTCCACGACGAGCGAACCTTCGTCCAGCCGGGGCAGGAACTCCGTGCCCAACCGGCTGAAGACGAACCCGGCCGCCAACGCGAGCAGGGCGACGCCGACCAGCAGCGCCCCGCGGCGGCGCAGGGCGAAGTCGAGCGCGGGTTGGTAAGCGCGGCCGAGCGCGGCGGCGACAACGTTCTCTCCCTCCCCGGCGGCCCCGGCGCGGAGGCACCCGGCGCAGAGGGTGGGCACCAGCGTCAGGGTCAGAGCCAGCGCGGCCACCAGCGCGGCCACGGCGACGGTCGCCAGCGGGCGGAACATTTTTCCCTCCACGCCATCCAGCCCGAAGATGGGCAACCAGACCAGGGTGATGACGACCACGCCGATGACCGTCGGCGCGGCGACCTCCCGCGCGGCGGCGAGGACCGTGGCGGCGCGCTCGCGGGCGTCCGGCTCGCGGCCGAGCTCGCGCCGGCGCTGCCCGAGCCGGAGCAGGGAGTTTTCCACCAGCACGATGGCCCCGTCGGCGAGCAGGCCGAAGTCAATCGCGCCCAGGCTCATCAGGTTGCCCGACCCGCCGAGGCCCGCCAGCCCGGCCAGCCCGAGCAGGAACGCTAGCGGCAGCACGGCGGCGACGATCAGGGCGGCGCGCGCGTTGCCCAGCAGGACCAGCAGCACGAGGACGACCAGCGCGGCGCCCTCGGCGAGGTTGCGGCGCACGGTGCGGAGCACGTCGTCCACGAGGAGCGAGCGGTCGGCCAGCGGGACGAGCTCGATCCCGGCGGGCAGGCGGGGGGCGACCGCGCGCACGGCGGCGGCGAAGCGGCGGGCCACGGCGCGGCCGTTTTCTCCCGGGAGCATCAGCGCGGTGCCGAGCACGGCTTCCTCGCCGTCAACCGTGGCGGCGCCGAAGCGCGGGGCGGCGTCGAGCCGCACCTCCGCGACCTCGCGCGTGAGCACGGGCGTGGCGCCCCAGCCGGTTTTCACGGTCAGGCCGGCGACCTCCGCCACCGTCTGCGCGCGGGCGCCGGAGCGGACGAGCAGCGCGCGGGGGCCGCGCTCCAGCAGCGCGCCACCGCCGGGGGCCAGATTCTTCGCCAGCGCGTCGGCGAGGTCGTTGAGGTCCAAGCCGGCGGCGGCGAGCTTCTCCGGGTCGGGTTCGACGACCATCTGCCGGTCATAGCCGCCCGTGGTGTTGACCTCCGCGACGCCGGGGACCTGGCGGAGGGCGGGGCGGACAACGAAGTCCTGCGTTGCCTTGAGTTCCGTCAGCCGGACGCGCTCGTCGGCGGGGCGGCCGGGGGCGTCGGGCCGGTAGCGGAGCGCGTAGGTGAAGATTTCCCCCAGCCCGGTCGAGGGTGGCGCGAGCCGAGGTGCGAGGCCGGCGGGCAGACGGGCGGAGGCCGCGGCGAGGCGCTCGGTGACGAGCTGGCGGGCGAGGTAAACGTCCGTGCCGTCGGCGAAGGTCAGGGCCACCTGCGAGATGCCGAAGCGGGTCAGCGAGCGGACTGTTTGCAGCCCGGGCAGGCCGGCCATTTCCAGCTCGACCGGCCGGGTGACGCTCGTCTCGATCTCCTCCGCGGCGAGGGCGGGGGCGGCCGTTAACACCTGCACTTGGACCGGCGAGATGTCCGGGACAATGTCGCTGGAAAGCCGCCCCGCGGACCAGAGGCCGAAGGCTAGGAGCGCGAGCGCGGCGAACCCGACCGCGGCGGGTCGGCGGAGGGAGAAGCGCAGGAGGGGGTCGAGCATGGAAACGCCAACCGGGCGGTCGCACGGTGATCCGCGCGACCGCCCGGTCCTGGACGGGGTGAAATGCCTGGTGCGGGTGGGGGTTATCGGCTGTCCGCCGCCGGCCGCCGGGCCGCGCGCAGGAGCGAGGTGAACTCACGCTCGCGCACGTCCAGGCGCACGGAAAGCGTCTGGTTGCCGTCCTGGCCTTTCACCTTCACCTGGAAGGCGTAGGAGCCGACCGCCCGGGGCGTGCCCGAGAGGGCGCCGGAAGCCCGGTCCAGGCTCATGCCGTCGAGGTTCACGCCCGTGCCGCCGAGCAGCTTGAAAGCCGTGGGCCGGTTGTAGCCGGGCATCTGGTAGGTCATGGGTTTGCCGGCGTAGCCACGGATGACGAGGT
>CAXTFX010000265.1:0-2949 GCA_964243185.1 uncultured Chthoniobacterales bacterium | reverse complement strand
CGAGGTCGGGCTGCCCCTGGAAGGCGGAGATGGGCGGCTGGGCGTCCGCGTCCCGTGTGTTGAGCGGGCAGAGATCGAACAGGCCCTCTACGAACGCCAGCGCGGACACCGTTTCATACTGCGTGTGGTCCACGAAGCCCTTCTTGGCGAAGGGCGCGATGACGATGAACGGCACGCGCAGGCCCGGGCCCCAGGCGTCCACCCGCGGGGGCTGGACGTGGTCGAACAGGCCGCCGTGCTCGTCGTAAACGCAGATGATGGCGGTGTCGTTGGCGTAGGGGGAGCCTTCCACGACGTTGACCAGCCGGTTGAACCAGTCCTGCCCGCGCTGGACGGCGGCGTAGCCGGGGTGCGAGTTGTTCTGGCCGATGGGCTTGACGAAGGACACGGTCGGCAGCGTGCCGTTGGTGACGGCCGGGTAGAAGTCGGCGTCCTCGTCCTTGAGGTGGGCGGCCGAGCCGGGGCTGTCCACGCCGGGCACGGCCGGGGTGGTCACGCCGTTGGCCGTGGTCGGGGGCACCGGGGTTCGGGCCAGGGCGTAGTTGGCGAAGAAGGCGAAGGGCTGGTGGTGGAACTGGAAGAGGAAGTCGGCGCGGCCGGCCTTGGCGTCGTTCCAGCCGCCGGCATACCAGGCCCAGGAGAGGCCGGCGGCGTCGAGCCGGTCGCCGATGGTGTCAAAGGTCTGGAGCGGCAGGCGGCCGGAGATCGGGGTGTTCGAGGTGGGCTGGCCGTCGGTGACGAGGTTGGTAGAGAAGCCGCCGGCCGGCCCGCGCAGGGGGCGCACGGTGTTGACGGCCCAGTAGTCGCCGGTGCCGATGGTCTGGGCGGCGTTGGAGAGCACGAAGGCCGGCAGGTCGCCGTCGCCGGTGATGGTGCCGTCGGAGAGCGAGCCGGAGGTCAGCACGCTGGGGAAACCGCGGGAGTTGAAGACCGTGTCGCTGCCCGTGCCGGCGGGCGGGGGGCTGCCGCCGTCAGTCGGGGCGGCGGGCCAGACGGGGGCGCGGGCGGCGATGAGGAACTGGTGGTTGAGGAACGAACCGCCGAAGGCTGAGTGGAAGGCGTTGTCGCAGAGGGTGTATTCCTTGGCCAGGGCGCCCTCGCCCAGGTTCTGGGCGTCGTAGTAGTTCATCACCAGGCCAGGGTTGTCGGACCACGCGGAGAACTTGGTCAGGGGCGCGCCGCCGGCGTTCTGCGGGTCGGCGTGGAAGCGGTCAGCCTTGTTGTTGATCTGGTATTGCTCGGTGTAAAAGCGGTGGACCATGTCGCCGATCCGGTCGGCGGGCGGCACGAAGGGCGCGGCGTCGTATTGGGCGTTGGGCGTGGTGGCCGGGAAGCGGGTGTCCGGCGCGGCGGAGATGCCGGGGATGCCGGAGGTGGTCGGCCGGGGCAGGGAGGGAAGGACGTTCCCGGCGCGGTCGGTCTGGGTCACGTTCTCGGCGCGGGCCTGGGCGATGCCGTTGACGCCGGGAATCCGGCCGTAGAGGCTGTCGAAAGAGCGGTTCTCGGGGTAAACGATGATGACGTGCTTGATGCGCGCCTTCAACTCGGCCGGGAAGGGCGCGAGCGTGTGATCCACGGCGCCGGTGCCCTGGGCGCGGAGCACCGGGCTGGTGAGCGCGGGCAGGGCGACGAGCGCCGCGGCGGCGAGCCGCGCCACGCCGGCCCGGGGCGGGAGCAGGCGGAGCCGGGAGCGGGGAGGGGAAACGGTGGTGGAGGAGGTGTTTTGCATGTGGTGTGGAACGAGGCCGCCATGCTCGCGCCGGGCGCGTCGCGGGTTCAACCCGGCAATAGTGACGATTCTGTCACGCTCTCGCCGCCCCCGTCCGCGCGGCCGTTTCCCTTCCCGGCGGGGCCGCTCAGTGCAGGCCGAGCACGCGGAAGACCACGAACAGGCCGAAGGCGAACAGCCCGGCGCCGAGCAACATGCAGGCGGGCAGGGTCAGCACCCAGGCCAGCAGGATGTTGCGTAGGGTCTCCTTCTGCAACCCGGAGCGGTTGGCGGCCATCGTGCCGGCGATGCCGCTGGAGAGCACGTGCGTGGTGGACACGGGCAGGCCGAAGTTATCCGCCGCCAGGATGGTGCACATCGCCACCAGCTCCGCCGAGGCGCCCTGGCCGTAGGAGAGGTGCGCCTTGCCGATCTTCTCGCCGACGGTGACGACGATGCGTTTCCAGCCGATCATCGTGCCCAGGCCCAGGGACAGGGCCACGGCGAACTTGACCCAGTCGGGGATGAACTTGGTGACCTTGTCAATCTGGCCGCGGTAGCCGGCGAGCGCGCCCTTCAGGCCGGCGTCGGTGATCCTGCCCTGGCCGTTGGCCTTGGCCAGGGCGCTGGAGGTCAGGTAAAAGTCGCTCCGCAGGTTGCGCCGCTGGTCGGCGGGCAGGTCGCCGAAGGTCGCCTTGCCGGCAAGTTTCTCGGCCACGGCCTTGGTCTTGGCGTTCAGGGCGGCGAAGATTTTGTCGCCCGCCGGCTCGCCCGTTTTCAGGTAGTTGGACAGCTCGGAGGTGGCCTCGTCGTTGGTCATGGTCGTGCCGTGAGCCTCGCGCTCCAGGCCGGCGGTGACGGCCTGGGAGGACTGGACGATGGCGGCGACGGCCGGGGCGTCAGCGCTCATCTTCAGGGCGTAGGAGGCGGGCAGCACGCCGATGAGGATGAGCATGATCAGACCCATGCCCTTCTGCCCGTCGTTGGAGCCGTGGGCGAAGGACACGCCGGTGCAGGTCAGCATCAGCAAACCTCGGATCCAGCCCGGCGGGGGCTTCTCGCCCTCCGGGGCGGTGTAGAGCTTCGGGTCGCGGATCAGTCTTTTCGAGAGGAGCAGCAGGGCCGCGGCGCCGATGAAGCCGACCAGCGGGGAGATGAGCAGGGAGAGGCCAACCTCCCCGGCCTTGCCCCAGTTGACCCCCTCGCCGAAGTGCCGGTTGCCGCTCATCAGCGAGTTGGCC
>CAXTFX010000264.1:0-6570 GCA_964243185.1 uncultured Chthoniobacterales bacterium | reverse complement strand
CGCCAGCGCCAGGCCGCCGAGCAGCGCCGCGCGCACCCCCAGACACGCGCGCCGTCCGGCCGGGGAAAGGTCCGCCAGCGAACTGCGTTGCCCTAACAGGAGCACGCCCGCCGCGAGGAGCAGCAACAGGAGAAAGCCGGGGTGCGTAAACTCGGGCATCGGGAGGGGAGGGGGCGAGCGCGCCGCGCCCCAGCATACCGCAAGGGCCCGCCAGCCGCGTGTTCCCGCCCGGGGTGAAACGGGGACCACGGTTTTTTACAAACGCCGTCCGACCCGCGCACCCGGCGAAACCGGTAATCCACCCGGGAACTTTCCCACCCGCCCATGCATCCAGGGGGGGTAGTCTCGCCGGATACGTTGCCGAGTGTTCATCCTCGCACCGCCGCCGCATGGTGCCCCGTCGGGCAAGGAGAATTACCTCGCTGAAATCCCACCTCACCCCGACATGAACCGTCCCGAATCCAACTCACCCGAGCTTCCCACCTCCGCCCTGGACCGCCGCGCCTTCCTGAGCCGCGCCGGCCTCCTGGGCACGGCCGCCGCGATGGCCCCGGCCTTTGCCAGCGCCATCTTCGGCGCCAGCAACGCCGATGCCGTCACCCTGCCCGCCCCCGGCGTGGACCGCGACGTGGCCATCCTCAATTTCGCCCTCAACCTGGAATATCTGGAGGCCGAGTATTACACCCTGGCCGCCCGGGGCGTGACCATTGACCAGGCTGGCGCCGGCATTGACGGCCTCGGCACCCCGGGGGCGACGACCTTTAAGCCCAACCCGAAGGTCCCCTTCGCCATCCCGATCATCCAGCAATACGCCACGGAGATCGCCACCGACGAGCTGAATCACGTCATCTTCCTGCGCTCCGCCCTCGGCAGCGCCAAGGTGGCCAAGCCGGCCATCAACCTGAACGACGCCTGGGACACGGCCGCGCAGGCGGCGGGCATCGGCTCCAGCTTCAACCCCTTCGCCGATGACATCTCGTTCCTTCTCGGGGCGTTCGTCTTCGAGGACGTGGGCGTGACGGCCTACCACGGCGCGGCTCCGCTGCTCACCAACAAAGGCTACCTCAAGGCCGCCGCCGGCATCCTGGCGGTGGAGGCGTATCACGCCGCCGAGGTCCGCACGGTGCTCATCGGCCGGGGCGGGGATTTCGCCATCAGCGCGGCGAACAAAATTTCCGCCCTGCGCGCGGCGCTCTCCAACAGCGGCAACGACGACCAAGGCATCACGGACGCCAACGGCAACGCGAACATCGTCCCGACGGATGGCAACTCGCTGGTTTTCAGCCGCGGGGTCAACAGCGTGCTGAACATCGTTTACGGTGCCAAGAACGCGACCAGCGGTCTGTTCTTCCCCGCCGGGGTGAATTTGTAAGGTTCACGAGCTGAACAGTGTGTAGAACCGGGTGCCGGTGGAGAGACATCTCCCTGCCGGCGCCCGCTTTTGTTCCCTGACGGGGGCGGGGCTACCTCCGTTTTCGCCGGGTGGCCGGGTTGGGCGCGCGCAGGTCTTCGTCCTCTTCCTGCCCGGCAACCACGTCGTTCACGGCGCGGATCTGAGAGCCCCCGGCGGTGCTGCCACGTTGACGGGTAACGAGCGTGGCCGGGCCGCCCTGACCGGCCGGCACGCGGGTAATCGTGGTCGTCGGGTCGGGGTATTGCTTGACGGAGCCTTTCCAGACGATGCGCCAGGGTTCGCGTTTGAGCGTGTCGGTCATCTGCTGGAAGTTCGTCGCGCTGGCGGTGAACTGCGGGGTGATGGCGGCGACGAGGGCGTTGGCCTGTTTGGTGGTGCTCTCCAACCGGGCGCTGGCCTGCTGGAAGCTGGCCAGGATCCGGTTGATGTTGCCGTCTTTGTTCAGGGCGGCGCTGGTCTTCTCGAAGTTAGCCAGGGCTTGTTGGAGGCTGCCGTTCTTGTCGGAGAGGCCGGCGGTGAGCGCCTGGACGTTGGCCAAGGTTTTCGTCAGGCTGCCGTTGTCCTTGTCGGTGATGGCCGAGAAGTTCGCGCCGACGGTCTTGATCTGGGCCAGGGCGCCGTTGAGCTCGCCCTGCTTGTCGAAGAACACGTCGAGCTTGGCGACGGTTTTGCGCAGGTCGTCGAGGGTGAGCGTGGCCGTGGCGGCGACGGGCTCCACGATGCGGATGATCCGGGGCAGGGACTCGGAAAAATCCGGCGAGCGGGTGCCGGTGAAGACCGTCCCGGCGTCGGCGAGCCCGGTGTCGGGGTTGCCCTCAATGAAGTCAATGATCTGCTCGCCGAGCAGCCCGAGTTGACTCATGCGCGGGGTGGCGTCGCGAAAGATTTGCGCCTCGGCGTCGAGCTTGACGTCCACGCGGACCTCGTAGTCCGGGTGCTCCCGGGGCCGCAGGACCTTGGGCAGGGGCGTGACGATGGCGGCGACGGTGCCGACTTTGCGCCCGGCGAGAAGGACGGGCGCGCCAGGCTTCACCCCGGAGGCGTTGTCGAAGAAGATGCTGTAGCCCTTCTGCTTGTGGAACAACCCCGGCACCCCGAGCAGGAGCGTGGCGGCGATGAGCACGCCCACGGTCACCAGGACGAGGATGCCGGTGCGAATTTCGGATTTCTCAAAGGTCATGGCGGAAAGCGGAGGGTCGGGGGCAACATCCAACATCCGGCGTCCAACATCCAACCCCCAACGGGCCGGAGGAGGAGCGCGTCCGCGTTAACCCCCCTCCGGCTTCCGGCCGGGAGGTTCCCCCCGCCTCTCCGGGTCCGCGGTCATCGGCCCCTCGGTCCGGCCGGCGACGAACTGGGCGACCACCGGGTTGGGGGAGTCCTTGAAGACGGCCGGGGTGCCGTCGGCGATGAATTTGCCCTCGTAGAGCATGACCATGCGCGTGGCGACGCGAAAGGCGCTTTCCATCTCGTGGGTGACGATGATGGAGGTGGCCTTGGTGTGCTCGGTCAACTCGATGATAAGCTCATCCACGACGGAACTCGTGACGGGGTCCAAGCCGGCGGAAGGTTCGTCGAACAGGATGAGTTCGGGTTCGAGCACCAGGGCGCGGGCGAGGCCGATGCGCTTCTTCATGCCGCCGGAAAGCTCGGCGGGCATGGCTCCCTTGGCGTGGCGCATCCGCACCAGGTCGAGCTTTTCGTCAATGATGCCCTCGATCTCGGCGGCGCTTTTCTTGGAAAGTTCCTCCAGCGGCAAGGCGAGGTTGTCGCGCACGTTCAACGAGGAGATGAGCGCGGAGTATTGATAGACCATGCCGATGCGCGCGCGCAGGGCGTTGACCGCGCGGCGCCCGAGCTGGTTCACCTCCCGGCCGCCGAAGCGCACCGTGCCGGCCGTCGGCGTGAGGATGCCCATGACCAGGCGTAGCAGCGTGGACTTGCCGCTGCCGGACTGGCCCATGACGACGAGGCGTTCCTGGCGGCCGACGCCGAGGTTGATGCCGTCGAGCACGGTCTTGGGGCCGAAGCGCAGGACGACGTCCGCCAACTCCACGAGCGGTTCGTCGTCGTGGATGTAGGTGGCGTGCGGGTGGGGGTCGGACATCCGGGCGCGGGGGCGTTCAGGACGGGAAGACGACCTGTTTAACGATGTTGAAGAGCGTGTCCACCCCGATCACCGTCGTGACGGAGGAAACCACGCTGGCCGTGGTGGCGGTGCCGACGCCCGCGGCGCCGCCCTTGACGGTCAGCCCGCGGTAGCAGGCGACCAGGCCGATGATGAGGCCGAAGACGACGCTCTTGAAGGAGCCGAAGAGGATGTCGGAAACCTGGAGCCCCTCGCGCACGAGGTCGAAGAAGTAGCCGCCGGAGATGTTCAGGAAAAACGTCGAGATGGCGTAGGCGCCCGCGATGGCGGCGACGTTGGAGACGACCACCAGGCAGGGCATGAGGAGCGTGATGGCCAGGAGCCGCGGGGCCACCAGGAAACGCAGCGGCCCTAGGCCCATCGCCTCGACGGCCTCGACCTCCTCGGACACGGTCATGGTGCCCAGCTCCGCCGTGAAGGCGGCGCCGATGCGCGCGGCCATGACGATGCCCGTCATCAGCGGCCCCAGCTCGCGGGCGAAGGCCGTGGCGATGAGCGTCGGCACCAGCCGCTCCGTGCCGTAGGTCCGCAGCACGGCGCCGATGAGCAGGGCCATCGTCAGGCCGATGAACAGGCTGACCATGCCCACCAGCGGCACGGAGCCGACGCCCACGCGGTCGGTCTGCGCGAAGAGCTCGCTGCGCCGGATGGGGAACCGGCCGCGGGCCAGGGTGTCGCCCATCTCCGCGGCCATGCCGGCGAGCAGCCGGGCCATGTTCCCGACTTGCACGAAGGTCTCGCGCGTCCCCCGGCCCACGCCGCCGAGCGCGCGCCCCACCGGGCCGGGACCCGCCGCCGGCCCGCGCCGGGACGGGGCGGGATCGTCGGTGGGGGCGGCGACGGGCATGGGTGGGTCAGTGCGGAGGGTAAAACGAGGCGCGAAGCGAATCGGTCCTGGCGCGTGGGACGGGCGTATGGGCCGCGCGTCGCGGGGGGTGAACAAAGAGCGCCAGGGAGAACAATTCGATGCGGACGCGGGTGAACAAAGTTCACCACGGGGCAGAGCGATCCTCTCCCAAACGGCGATCTACAGAGGGTGACGGGAGGCCCCGCCCGCCGTGGCACAATCGTTGCTAAATGCCCCGTCGTCCGCACCGAGGTTTCTGCCGGGAGGGAATCGGCAGGGTGCGGATAACAATTTTTGGAATGGCGGGGGGCGGGCGTTTTCGGGGGTTTACGTCCGTCCTCCGCCGCAAGTTTCAGCGGCTCTCGACACCGGAGGGAAAAGGGGGTGTCGGGAGCCGCTGTTTCTTGCCGAACCTCCGGGCCGTCCGCCGTTGTCCGTATGAAGAAGTTGGAAGCGATCATCAAGCCGTTCAAACTCGAAGAGGTGCGCGACGCCCTGCTCGATCTTGGGGTAACCAGCATGACCATCTCCGCCGTGAAGGGGTTCGGCCGGCAGAAAGGACATACGGAGATCTATCGCGACAGCGAATACACGGTGGATTTCCTGCCCAAGCTCAAGCTGGAAGTCGTGCTGGAAGACGACCTGTTGGAACTGGCCGTCCGCGCCGTGATCGCCGCCGCGCGCACGGGGCGCATCGGGGACGGTAAGGTGTTCATCACCCCGATCGAGCAGGTCATCCGCATCCGCACCCAGGAGGTCGGGTCCCAGGCGGTCTAGATTTCGACCCGCACCGGGAACTCCGGGCAGAGCCCCGAACGAGGCAGCTCACCGTCGGGTCCGTGGAACGTCATTTCCCCGTCCAATCCGCAAACCCACACCTCGCGGGCGCCGCGCTCGAAGTAGAGCCCCCGCTTGCCCTCGATTTCGTCCTCGGTGTTCGTGGGGGAGAGCACCTCGACGCATAGCTCCGGCGCGCTGGACCAACTGGTTTTCCCCTCGTGCTGGTGCGCCCGCAAGGTTTCGTCCGAAGCCCAGACCACGTCCGGCACCTTGGTGTTGTCCGCGGTGTCCACCGCCAGTTCGGGAAAAGCCTCGCCGCAACCCATCAGACGATCCAAAAGGCGGCTGATCTTGCCTTGGTATCGGCTGTGGTTCGCGTTCGTCGCCACGAGGATAATCTGGTTGTAGCGGTTCAAATCGACCTTGAACGGCAGGGCGTGCAGACGACAGTCCGCGCAGCCGTCCTCCCAGGTCAGCCGCCGGAACTTATCGATGCCGGCGAGCATACCTTCACCCCCTTAGCGGGGCAACCCCCGCCCCGTTCACCTCCCCGCGCTCCCGTTGCCGTGCGCGTGCCGGATGTCCTGCGCCTGTTTGGCATACACGGCGTCCTCGGCCACGTTGGTGGCGTGGTCGCCGATGCGCTCGACGTTCCGGGCGATGAAGATGAGGCTCAGGTAAGCTTCGATCCGCTCCGGGTCGCGCGCCATGACCTCCGTGAGCCGGCCGTTGATCTCGGAGTTCATGGCGTCAAGCTGCCGGTCGCGGGGTTTGATGGCCAGGGCCAGTTCCACGTCCCCGTCCGTGAAGGCGCGGAGGGAATCCTTGAGCATGGCCACCGCCTCGTTGGCCATCGGCTCCAACAAGTGCGTCTCCGGCAGGGCCGGGATGGCGTTGAGCTTGCGCGCGCGCCGGGCGATGGAGGTGGCCTGGTCGGCGACCCGCTCCAGGTTCGCGCCGACCTTCATGGCGGCGATGATGGCGCGCAGGTCCCGGGCGACGGGCTGGAAGCGCAGCAGCGTGTCCACGCCAGCGTTGTCCACCTGCATCTCGAGGGTATCGATCTCCTCGTCGTCCGCGATGGCCTGGTTGGCCAACTCATTGTCGCGCCCGAACAGGGCTTGGAACGTGTTGGCAAGGTTGCGCTCGGTCAGGCTGGCCATGAGCAGCACGTTGTCGCGCAACTCGTTGAGCGCCTGGTCGAAGGAGCCGAGGATGTGTTCGCCGGGAAGCGGGGCCATAGGTGGTTGGTTGGTTGCTTGGTGACGGGTGACGGGTGGAAAGCTCCGGCGGGGTGCGGCAGTTAACACCGTATCGGCACCGGGGCTTGCCGCGGCGCGTAACAAAATCTTCACACTTCGGGGCGGGCGCTGGCCGGGG
>CAXTFX010000263.1:0-6573 GCA_964243185.1 uncultured Chthoniobacterales bacterium | reverse complement strand
AATCTCACCCGGTTCCGCCCCGACCGGAACCGGCGCGCGCGGCGAATTGTTTTCCACTTCCCTATGCCCACCCTCGCCGAAACTTTCCAACGCACCCTCCAGCAGATCGAGCAGTCCGGCGACCCCGCCCCGCTGGTGGCCCTGTTCGCCGACGGTTGCGAGTTGCTCAACCTCGCCCTGACCGAGCCCATGCGGGGCCGCGACGGGGCCCAGCGGTTCTGGAGCAACTACCTCTCGGTGTTCGGAAAGATCGCCTCCAAGTTCCACCACAACGTCGAAACCGACGGTGGCGCGGCTTTCGAGTGGGTCAGCGAGGGCACGCTCGCCGACGGCCAGCCGGTGAACTACCGGGGCATTTCGGTCATCGAGATGGACGGCGACAAGGTCAGCCGCTTCCGCACCTACTACGACAGCGCCGTGTTCCTGCCCGGCGGGGCCAAGCACAAGGAGAAGGCGTGAACAGGAGCGGGGGCGGCCCCGGGGACTTGCCGCTCCCCCCAAGCGTTTCCCCCGTTCCGCGGGTCCTCACCACCTCACGTGCCGTTTAGCCCTCCACCCACTCCGCGTGGTAGTGCGAGCACTCCTCTTTGATGCGCGCGACGATCTCCGCGCGCCGGCCCGCGGCCCACTCCGGCATGACCTCCCGCCAGCGGCCCTCGCCGGGAACATAGAAGGCAAAGGGCATCCCGTAGCGCGTCGGCGGGTCAATGTAGATTCTGATGGCCCCGTCGTGATTATTCTCGATGTAGTCCAGGGACTTCCAACTGATGTTGACCTGGTAGTCCTGCGTGGCGGGGGCGGCCTCCAAGAGCATGGAGGTTAGTAACGGCTCCCGGCGATGTTAGTCAACGCCAAAACCCGCCGGCACGCCGCGATTGTTACCCTGCGTCCGTCACCGCCCCCAGGGAGGCGGACGTGACCTGCCGGGCGTATTTGGCCAGCACCCCGCGACGGTAGCGCGGGGCCGGCGGCGCCCAGGCCGCGAGGCGGGCCTGCAGCTCGTCGTTGGGGACCGCCAGCGTGATGGTCCGCGCCGTGGCGTCAATGGTGATCCCGTCGCCGTCGCGCACCAAGGCGATGGGGCCGCCGTCGAACGCCTCCGGAGTGACGTGGCCCACGACGAACCCGTGGCTGCCGCCGGAGAAGCGCCCGTCCGTGATGAGGGCGACCTCCTTGCCCAGCCCCCGGCCCATGATCGCGCTGGTCGGGGAGAGCATTTCCCGCATCCCCGGCCCGCCGCGGGGTCCCTCGGAGCGGATGACGAGCACGTCCCCCGCCACGACCGTGCCGTCCAGGATGCGTTGCAGGGCGGTTTCCTCCGACTCGAACACCCGCGCCCGGCCGGAGAAGCGCGTGCCCTCCTTGCCGGAAATCTTCGCCACGGCCCCGCCGGGGGCGAGGTTGCCGTAGAGGATGACGAGGTGCCCGTCCGCTTTGACCGGGTCCGACAGCGGGCGGATGATCGTCTGCCCGGCGGGATACGGCCGGGCGTCGGCCAGGTTTTCCGCCAGGGTTTTGCCCGTGACTGTCCGGCAGTCCCCGTGGAGCAAACCCGCGTCCAGCAACGTCTTCATCAACGGCGTCAACCCCCCGATGGCCACCAGTTCGGACATGAGGTGCTTGCCGCTCGGCTTGAGGTCGGCCAGCACCGGGACGCGCTTGGCGATGAGGGTGAAATCATCCAGCGCCAGCGGCACCTCGGCGGCGTGCGCCATCGCGATGAGGTGCAGCACGGCGTTGGTGGACCCGCCCAGGGCCATGACCACGGTGACGGCGTTCTCGAAGGCCTCCCGCGTGAGGATGTCGCGGGGTCGCAGGTTCTTCTGCACGAGGTTCACCACCGCCTCGCCCGCCCGGCGGCAGTCCATGACCTTGTCCTTGGAAACGGCCGCCTGCGCCGAGGAGTTGGGCAGGCTCATGCCTAGCGCCTCGATCGCGCAGGCCATCGTGTTGGCCGTATACATGCCCGCGCACGAGCCGGGGCCGGGGATGGCGCAGGCTTCGATGTCGGCGAGTTCGTCGTCGGAGATTTTCTTGTTCGCGTGCTGCCCGACGGCCTCAAAGACCGACACGACGTCCAGGAGTTTCCCCTTCAGACAACCCGGCAGGATCGTCCCGCCATACACGAAAACGGCCGGCCGGTTCAGCCGCGCCAGGGCCATCAGGCAGCCCGGCATGTTCTTGTCGCAACCGCCGATGGCCACCAGCCCGTCAAAGCCCTCGCAGCCCGCGACGGTTTCGATGGAATCCGCGATGACCTCGCGGGAAACCAGGGAGTATTTCATTCCCTCCGTGCCCATCGAGATGCCGTCGGAGATGGTGATAGTGTTGAAGATGAGTGCTTTGCCGCCTGCGCTATCCACGCCCGCCGCGGCCTCGCGCGCCAACCCATCAATGTGCGAGTTACAGGGCGTGACCTGGCTCCAGGTGGAGGCGATGCCGACCTGGGATTTTTTGAAGTCTTCGCGGGAAAAGCCGACGGCGTGCAGCATCGCGCGGCTCGCGGCGCGCTCCGGCCCGTCGAGCATGACGGCGGAGTGCGGACGGAGGGGGTGGGCGGGGTCGTTCGGGGCGGACATGGCGAGGGGAAAAGGGTCGGGGAGCAAGCCGCAACCGGCGGCGGGGTGCAAGGATTTTCCGCGCCGCCGCCCGCCCGGCCGTTAGAGCGCCGACGCCCGCACTTCCTCCGCCAGCGCCCGCAGCCGCTCGGCCAGCTCCCCGGCCATCGCGGCGGCCCGCGCCCGCACCTCCCCCGGTCCGGCCGGGAACGGGAGCGGTTCCCCGAAACTCACGGTCCAGCGCGTCCCCGCCCCCGGCACCCACGCCCGCCAGCGCCAGAACTGCTCGCCGCCCAACACTACGACCGGGACGACCGGCACACCCGCCAGCCCGGCCAAGCGGCAGACGCCCTCGTCCAGCCGGCCCCCGCGCAGGACGGAGTCGGCCCCGAGGCGCAGCCGGCCCTCGGGGAAGATGCCGACCACGCGCCCGGCCCGCAGGTGCCCGACGACCCGGCGCACCGTCCGCGGGTCCGGCCGGCCGCGGTCCAGCGGCATGGCCCCCAGGGCGGTGAGAAACGCCCGGGACCAGCGTTTCCGAAAGAACTCCACGATGGACAGCCACCAGATCATCCGGGGCGTGGCCGCCATGAGCAGCACCACGTCAAACGGGCTGCCGTGGTTCGCCGCCAACAAAAAGCCGCCGGGCAACCGGGCGCGCTCGGGGTGCCGGACCCGCGGCCGGGAGGCGACCCGGAGATGCGGGTAACCTAACAGCCAAACCGCCCGGTAGAACCCGGCCTGCCACGTCGTCACCTTCATGCCGGGCGGGGGACAAAGACGGCGACGCCCCGCGGCCTAGCGCCGGTTCTCCGCCGGCAGGAGTAGGAGCAGACTCTGGGCGACGAGCCAGCTCGTCAGGAAGAAGAACAGCACCTCCTCCACCGGCAGCGGACCGACGTGCAGCCCGAGGCACTGCGCCGGGTCAAACGTCCAGAGGCCGGAACGGACCGCCACCGAGTCGCACGCGCTGAAGAACACCGTGCCGACCACCGCCGGCAGCACGATGGCCCGCAGGTTGCGCCGGAACACGCGCGTCCCGACGAACCACTGCCCCGCGATGATCGGGACGGCCCAGAGGGTCAGGTGCAGGAAGTAGTGCCAGTGGCCCACGGGAAAACTTGGATCAACGGTCCGCCTTCGCCTCCGCCCGCGGCAGCAGCAGCAGCGCGAACAGCGAAACCAGCACCGTCTCGATCAGGAAAAAGGCGTATTCCTCCGCCGGCAGCCGCCAGTTCACCCCGCCCAACGGCACGCTGATCGGCGTCGTCCGTCCCTCGGCAAAGCTCCAGATGCCCTGGTGCACGGCCCAATTGTCCCACGGGGTCGTGGCGGCCATGACGATGAGGCAGAGAACCCCGATGGCCCGCGCCGGCCGACCCCCCAGCCGGCCCCGACGCCACGCCAACGCGAGCAGGACCAGCAGCGCGGGCAGGTTGAACAGCAGGTGAAATTGCAGGTAGGTCACCCCGGGTCAAAACAGTTCGCTTTCCGGCTCCAGCCCGTAACCCTCGCGGATGGAGCGCAGCCGCCGCTCGGCCCCGCGGACGCTCTCGGGCCGGTCCAACGCGCGGACCACCCAGCCGACGACGCCCGGCAGGGTCGCCAGCAGGCCGAGCGAGAGCAGGGTCACGGCCGTGGCCTGCCGTGCGGTGTCGTTACGGATCTTGTTGGCCACCATCAGCCCAATGCCGCAGCCCACCGCCGCGCGGGAGGCCGACCGCAGCCCGACGGCGGAGGAGACGGCGCCGTCCGCCCCCGTGATGAGGGCCAGGGCACGAGAGGAAAATTCGTCGGTCTTCGACTGGAAGGGCATAGGTCGGACTTTTGGGGAGAAGGCCTGACTTCTAAGCAGACTATATTCCCCGGGCCGGTGAAATGAACTGGAAAATCGGGACGGCCCGCGTTTTCCTCCGGCCACCTCCATGCCCGACACCCCCGCCCCCTACGTCCTCATCCTCGCCGGCGGCAGCGGCGAGCGCTTCTGGCCTCTGTCCCGACGTGCCCGCCCGAAGCAGCTCCTGCGGTTGGTCGGCGAGAAGACCCTGTTGGAAGACACCGTTGACCGGCTGGCGGGGCTCGCCGCGCCGGAGCACATCCTCATCCTGACCAACCAGGACCAGGAGGCCGCCGTCCGTGCCCTCCTGCCGCGGTTGCCCGCGGAGAACATCGTCGCCGAGCCGGCCAAGCGCGACACCGCCGCGGCCATCGCCCTCGCCGTCGGCTGGATCGCCCGGCGCGACCCGGGCGCGACGATGATCGTGCTGCCGGCCGACCACGTCATCCGCGACGCCGCCGCGTTCCGGCGCGACCTGCTCGCCGCCGCCCGCGCCGCGGGGGAGACGCGCGCGCTCGTCACCATCGGGCTCAAGCCGACCTGGGCCTGTCCCGGCTACGGCTACATCGAGCTGGGCGGCGCGGTCGCCACCAAGAACGCGCCGCCCGGCGACCCGACGTTCTACCACGTCGAGCGGTTCCGCGAGAAACCCGCGCCGGAGCTGGCCGAGGTGTTCCTACAAAAGGGCAACTACCGCTGGAACGCCGGGATGTTCATCTGGAGCGTGCCGGCCATCCTGTCCGAGTTTTCCCGCCAGATGCCGGAGCTGGCCGACTTCATCTCCCAGGTGAAGAACGCCGCGGATTTCAGCGTCGTGCTCGCCGCGCGTTTTCCCACCCTGCCGAAGATCTCCATTGACTACGCCGTGATGGAAAAAGCCGGCCGGGTCTTCTGCCTGGAGGCGGGCTTCGACTGGGACGACGTGGGCACCTGGCCGGCCGTGGCCAATTACCTCGCCACCGACGAGCACGCGAACGCCGCCAACTGCGCGCCGACCCTGCTCGACGCCCGCAACAACATCGTGTTTTCCGACGTGGGCAAAAACATTTCCCTGCTCGGCGTCAGCGACCTGATCGTCGTCCAAACGGCCGACGCCACGCTGGTTTGCCACCGGCAGGAGGCCGAGAAGATCAAACTGCTCGTGACCCGGGTGCCGGGGGAGTTGCAGTGAGAATCTCGTCCGCAGATTACGCCCATTACGCCGATTATCTCGGGGTAGAGAAAGGCAGGCGACCCACCCTTGCCAAGATTCTAAACTCCCTCTGAAAATCTGCGTAATCGGCGTAATCTGCGGATAAATTCCGGCCCATGACCCGCGTTCTCGGCGTTGACCTCGGGGAAGCCCGCATCGGCATCGCCGTGTCGGACGAACTTGGCATGTTCGCCCACCCGCGGGAAACGGTGGACGCCCGCCGGGCCAAGCCGCTGGACCGGGTGGCGGAGATCGCCCGGCGGGAAAAGGTCAACGTCGTCATCCTCGGCCTGCCGCGGAACATGGACGGCACGGAGGGCGCGGCCTCGGCCAAGGCGCGGACGTTCGCGGAAGGTCTGCGGGCGAAGCTCGGTCCCGGCGTGGAGGTGCGGTTGCTCGACGAACGCCTAACCACGGTGGCCGCCCAAAAGGCGCTCCACGCCGGGGGGCGGAACGTCAAGCAGAGCCGTTCCGTGGTGGACCAGGTCGCCGCGCAGATGATCCTCCAAACGTATCTCGACGGCGAATCCATCCGCCGCGACCGGGAATCCCCGCCGGAGCTACCGGAGGACGGCTTCGAGGACCTCTAGCGTCCGCGACAGGTTTCGCTCGATGGTAAACCGGGCCGCCTTCGCGCGGATCGTTTCCCGCGCCGCCGCCCGCCGGGCCGGGCCCGCCCAGTTTTCCAACGCCGCCGCGAGCGCCCCCACGTCGGCCGCGTGCGTGACAACCTCGCCATCCCCGCCGGGCGAGAGGATTTCCGCAAACCCGTTGTCCGCCGTCGTGACCACGGGTAGCCCCGCCGCCAGCGCCTCCAGGCAGGCATTGGAAAACGGGTCGTAGAGCGTCGGCAGGATGAAAACGTCCGCCGCCGCGTGCAGCGCCCGCAACGCCCCCGGCGGCACCGGGCCGAGGAAGCGGACCCGCGGCGGGTCGCCCGCCGGCCGCTCGCCCGCCCCGGCGACCAGCAGGACCGGGCGGAGCGC
>CAXTFX010000262.1:0-6583 GCA_964243185.1 uncultured Chthoniobacterales bacterium | reverse complement strand
GGCCGAAGAGCTGCCGCGCCTTGGCGACGCCCCCGCCCGCGGCCCGCCCCGCCCCCACGGCCGGCGGGGGGGGCGCGGTCAGCGCCCCCTTGGCCGTGGCGGTCCAGGCGGCCACGGTCCGGCCGGGGATGGCGAAGCCGAGACCCTGCGTCGGGGTGCCCTGCGGGGTGAACGACGCCTTCACCGAGCTCACCCCGACCAGCCGCCCGGCGAGATCGATCAGCGGGCCGCCGCTGTTGCCGGGGTTGATGGCCGCGTCGGTCTGGAGTAGCCCTTTGTAGGCGGTGTCCTGGACGGTGACGTCCCGGTTCGTGGCCGAAAGGATGCCGCGGGCGACGCTGGAGGTGTAGCCCAGCGGGTTGCCCAGCACGAGGACCGTTTGCCCGAGCAGGTTGGCCGAGAGCCGGTTCAGGTCAAGGAACGGGAACGGCGCCCCGCCCCCGCCCCTGGACCGCTCGATCTTGATGAGGGCCAGGTCCTTGGAACGGTCCCCGGTGACGTAGCGCGCCGGGAAGGCCGCGCCGTCGGAGAACGTGACCTGGATTTTCATGTCCGCCGCCCGCTCGACGACGTGCTCGTTGGTGACGATGAGCCCGTCCGGGCTGACGAGGAACCCCGAGCCGAGGCTGGACACCTTGCTCTGGAGGACGCGCCCGCCGCCGTTGTTGCCGCCGTCCGAGTTGCGCCCGTCGTTGAAGAACTGGTTGAACAGGTCCTCAAACGGGTCGCTCACCCGCTGCCGGACGATCCGCTCCGTGGCGATGTTGACCACGGCCGGCAGCACCTGAGCCACCGCGCGCACGGCCGGTTCGCCGGCGGGGTCGAACTCCGGCGGGGCGACCGCGGTCTGGGCGGGCATCCAGTGACTCGTCACCGCGAGGCAAACGGCGCCGAGCAGGAACAGGCCGCGGAGGAAGGGGCGGCGCGACATGCCCACGGGGTAAGGCCGCCGGCCGGGGGCTGTCAAACGGGTGGCCTCGGGGCCGCGACGCGGCGGTGCGGAGGGTAGGGCGGCCTCGCTGAACTGTCAGCGGCTCCGCGGAGCCGTCAGCGACCGGGGAAATACCGTCTGCGATTTGGGTGAAGGTGCGAGCCGGCTGGCGGAACTGTCCGGAGCTTTGGGTAGCGTGTTAGCGGCTTGGGGGGGACGAGAAGATGGCTCGCGGAAGGCGCCTAAATGTTTGGGGAACGTGCGAGCAAGCCAGGCGAGCCGTAGCAGCCGTGCCAGGACAGTTGTCAGCGACCGCAGAGGTTGCGCGCGCCACTCCGCGCCAGCCGTCGCGGACGCTCCCGCCGACGGCTCTGACTATAATCCGAAGAAGTTGCCGGGCGGGCCTCTAACGTAGACCCGGTGTCCTACTCTTTGAAAACGGCGCTTGGCCAAGCCCTGCGACGGACGCGGGAGCGACAGGGCATCACGCAAGAGAAGCTAGCCGAGGTCGCCAGGGTAGATCGCAGTTACGTCAGCATCCTCGAAAGGGGCCTGCAAAGCCCCACGGTTGAAACGCTCGAAAGAGTTTGCACGGCGCTCGGCACCTTGCCCGAGCGGATTATCGAGGAGGCGAGGAGGACTTGATGCCTGCATCTGCACTTCCCAAACTGCCAAAGCCTCTCGACCGGAAGATTTATAAAACCGGCCAGACAAGAGGCGCGGATGACGATGAAATACACCAGAATCGCGTGCTTCGTTCGAGCACGGTTCTCATTCGTTATCGTAGCTGGCAACAGTGCGCGAAACCTGCGGAAGCCGAAGAATACAAAAACGGCTTCATCGTCTTGCTCTCACCGGAAGAATACTTTGGCGAGGCTGACATCACCGGCAAACTCGTCTTCAAGGAACTTGAAATCGGCCGCAACGCCCTGGTTTTCTACGAGGACAGAAGGGACTGGACGAAATATCCTCCAAGTGCCCGTCGATGGCGAGCGGCGGAGCGTCGTCGAAGCCCGTTGGGCGGCGAGTTTGTCGCCCGGATTCCCGCCACGACGGCCAGTGCAGAAGGCTCGAAGATCATCCAAGGGTTCCATCTGACCAAACCCAAAGGGGCGGGTATCCGGGTCTATGAATACGCAAGCACCGTGAGAATGGAGCGATGCCGCTGGCAGCTGGAAGCCCTCTTCTGGCGTTGCGCCGATGCCAAGGCGGTCGTCATGGCTAACGGCATGAGCGCGGCGGATGCATCCCGCCGCGAACGGCTCAACGAAGAACGCTGCCGACAAGCCAACTTACTGGACTCAACTCAACTCGAGCACGCACGCATCCTGAACGCGCGGGGCGTAACCATCTGTCCGTTGTGCTTGGCCGAGTTATCCGGGGGGGAATTTTTCAGCCGGGTGCAACAAGCCGAAGGTCGGGAAGTGTCTGATCTAACCATCACGCAAGTGAACCTGTTTCATATCGCCGAACTCCGCGTGGGGACGCTTGGCCATCGTCCTTACAACCTTGGTTGGGGGCATCACCATTACAATGTCGTGGTCAAGGACGCGGGCATCGCGCCGACGTTGCGATGGATGAGCGAGGTGGTGGAGCGCAATCGGCAGGCGGGTTTACTGCCCGACGTGGAATAGCGGCAGTTCGGGGGTCCGGGCGCGCGCCACGTTCTTCAAGAGTTTTTCCCCGTGGCCGGGGCCTGGCGGGAACGAAACGATGTCGGCCTCCGAAATGGCGCGCAGGCGGTCTGCGATGGCTTCCGTCCACGCGGTTTCAATCTCGAAAGCCACCGCGCGACGACCGAGTTGAAGGGTGGCAACCCCCGTGCTTCCGCTGCCCCCGAAGCAGTCTAGCACCACGTCGCCGGGGTAAGTGGACGCTTCAATCATATGTCCAAGCATGGAAAGGGGTTTCTCCGCCGGATGCTTGCCTTTGTAAGGCCGGACGGATGGGAACGTCCAAACATCCGTGAATTCCCGCTGGGCGTCCATCCCGAAAGGGCGGATCACGTCCTCATACGGGGGCATCGGCGCAATCCTGCCGGTCGCCATCAAAACGTCCCGCATCTTGTCGTATTGCTCCCGGCTGGGAGTGTTCCGGCCATCCTCCCAGTTGGACACCGCGCCGCCGTGGTTCACCTTTCCGTGCGCGCCGATCTTGGCGGTCAGTTCGTGCATGGACAAGCCCGCGCGCTTTCTGGCATCCCTCAGAAAAGACGCGAACGGGGATCGAAACAAACTCCCGTCGGTCGCCGGCTCCGCGAAAAGGATTCGCTCCGAGTGCGGATACCATTGGCGCATGGATTCCTTGTTCATTTTCCCCTTCCAACCATCGAACCCAGGCTCGTTTGGCTTCGTCCAGACGACGTGCGACAACACGTTGAACCGGCTGCCGAGGAGCACCTCCAGGCGGGCGGACATGGAGGAGTCGCAGAAGCAGTAGAGCGAGCCGTTCATCCGCAGCACCCTCCGCCATTCCGTGACGTATTGATCCATCCAATCCAGATAGTGCTGGTCCTCGGCAAACGCGGTGTCGCCGTAAATGTTGCGCTTTTTGGTCGCGTGGTAAGGCGGATCAGTGATGATCGCCGAAACGCAATGCGCCGGTAGCTTTCGGAGCAGGCTCAGGGAGTCCCCCCGCGCCACCAGGGCATTAGGCAAGGCCAGCACGGTTGCGGGTGCGACGACGGCTTGGATCGCTCTGAGGTCTTGCTCTCTTGAACTCGTCACCCGCCGTTATAATTCGGCAACGTAGCCGCCACAAGGCACCTTCCATGCGGCCGGGGAAAAGTCCTACAGGCACCCGCAAGACCACTTGGAGTCGTGAAGAAACTCTTTGCCCGCGAGAGAGCTTTGCTCATGCTCCGACGGCGTGCGGGCGGCCAGCGTCGCAAGGCAAGAGCGGCGCCGACGCCGGCGCCGGGGGCGTGAGGGGAGCCGGGGCCGGGGGCAAACTCCGGGCGCTATTCATCCGGGGGGGAGGGTTCACCGCACCGGCCGGGCGTGGTAGCCGGTGGCCTCCACGCGGGCCTGGAGGGCGGCCACCGTGCAGCGGGCCGGCTCGTAGCGGACCACGACGCGGCTCTCCATCACGTCCACCTCCACCCGGCGCACCCCGCGCCCCTTGGCCAGCAGGTCGTGTAGGCGCGCCTCGCAGCCGGGGCAATCAATCCCGGGCTCGACGCGCAGCGTGACCACGGCCGTGGTGGCCGGCGGCGGCTCCTCCCCGGCCCGCGACGCGGGGGTGGCCGCGGGGGCGTGGAGCGCCAGCAGCAGCAGCAGACCGGTGGGGAGGGCGGAGGCGAGGCGGGGGCGCATCGGGGCGGGGAGAGTGTGAACGGGGCGGCCTCAGAATGTCAACCGCACGCCGCCGAGGACGCTGCGACCGGGCAGGGGCAGCACGTCCTGGAGGAAGCTCTGGTGGTTGCGCGCGGTCTCGTCCAGCAGGTTGGTGCCGCGCACGAAGATTTCCGTCGTCACCGGGGCGGATGACCCCAGCCGACCCAGGGGAAGCGGGAGCCGGTAGCTCGCGCTGGCGTTCAGGAAGGTGTAGCCCGGCGTGGCGGTCTCGAACCGGGCGACGCGGTATTGGTGGTTGACGCGCAGACCCTCGACCTTCGCGCGGAAGCTCTCGCCGGCGAAGCCCAGCCCGGCCCCGCAGCGCAGCGGGGTGACGCGCGGCAGGCTCTCGCCCGTGTCGCGGTCCTCGGCGTGGACGTAGTCGGCCCGCAGTTCGAGGTAAAGGTCGTTGGGGTTGACGGCCGTTTCACCTCCCTGGCGGGTCACGACGGCCTTGACGCTCCGGCGGTCGGGCGGGGCGACCGGCCGGGAAACCGTGGCGGGCAGCAGGTGAAAATCCAGCAGGCCCTCGCCGCCGTAGAAGTCGGCGTTCTTGGGCGTGTAGAGGTAAACGCGCTGGTCCGCGATGAACCCGCCCGTCGGGTTGAAATCAATGAAATCGTAGAAACGGTTGTAAAATCCGCTTAGGCTGCCGGTGACGAAGCCCGCGCGGCGGCGCAGGCTCACGTCCACGCCGAGCTGTTTTTCCTTACCCAGCGTTGGGGAGCCGACGAGGTATTGGAACGTGGCGTCGTGCACGCCGCGGGCATACAGCTCCTCGGCCACCGGGGCGCGCTCGGCGTAGGACAGGGTGAGCGCCAGGGCCGTGTCGCGGATGAGCTCGCAGACTAGGCCGCCGGAAGCGGCGAGCGGCACGAAGGAGCGCGCGTCGCGGTGGCTGCCCGCCGGGATGCTGGTGAGCAGGGGGTCGGTGGAGTCAATGGAGACGTGGTTGAACTCCACCCGGCCGCCGAACTGCCAGCGCAGGGAGGGCCGGAACGCCCCGGCGTCACCGCCGGCGACGGCGCCCTGGCCCGCGTCCTTCGGGTCCCGGGGGGCGGGCGTTCCGGGTTGATCGCCGCCGAGCAGGCGCACCTCCTCGAAGAAGAAAGCGGCGGTTTGGATCGTGTCGGTCGGTTGGAGGAAGGCGTCGGCCCCGAGCACGCTGAGGTGCTTGTAGAAGACCTGCGCGCCCACGCTGCCCTCGCAGCGGCCCAGCGGGAGGTGAACGAGTTCCAGGCGGGAGTCCACCCCGTTGGTCTTGAAGGTGGAGCCGACCTCGCTGGCCCCGTCAATCTCCCGGTGCTCGTAGTCGGTGTAGGTGAGGCGCGCGTTGAGGGTGCGGAAGAGCGGGAACGGGTCGGCCAGGGAGGCGCGCAGCTCGCCGCGGCGCTTGGTCACGTCCAGGCGCACGGGCAAGGGGGCCTCGGCGGGGGCGGCGGCCGGGTCGGCGCCGACCTCCCTGGGTGCGCCGCTGGTGGTGCTGCCGGGGTCCACGGGCACGCCATAGACGGAAAGGAACTGGGAGAAGGCGGCACCCACGTAGCCCCGGTCCCAGAGGTAGGATGCCCCCAAGCCGAAGTCCTTCGTCCGCACGTAGGTGTTCGGGGCGTAGCCGACCGTGTCGCCGCCGTAGCCGTTGCCCCGCGCCAGGGCGTCGGGGGTGAGGTCGCGGCGCACCCGGTCGGAGAGTGCGTGGTCGGGCACCTTGACGTCGTTGGTGAAGGCGCGCGTGCCGTCCACGTGGAAGACCAGGTGGGGCGTGGCGGCGAGATCGAGCGAGAACGCGCCGCTGCGCTCCAGGTCCACGCTGCCAAAGCGGCCGACGAGTTCGCCGCCGAAGCGGCCGTTTTGCGGGAGAGCGGTCGGGATGCGGCCGTCGAGCACGTTGACCACGCCGCCGATGGCGCTGGAGCCGTAGAGAATCGTCGCCGGGCCGCGCACGACCTCAATGGCGGAGGAGATCAGCGGCTCGACGCTGGGGGCGTGGTCGGGGGAAAGGTTGGACACGTCGAAGACCTCCGTGCCGTTGTTGAGCACGCGCACGCGGTTGTCCTGCTGGCCGCGGATGATCGGCCGGCTGGCGCCCGCGGTGAACCCGCTGTCTGAGATACCCGGCTCGCCGTTCAGCGTCTCGCCGAGGGTGGCGGCGGCGCGGGCCTTCAGCTCGGCCCCGCCCAGGGCGGAGACGGGCTGCGCGGTGTCGAAAGCCGAGCGGTCCAGGGGCGAAGCGGTGACGACGATGCGCTCAGGCGGCGGGCAGTCAGGGCCGCCCGGGGCCTGGGCGCGGGCATCGTCGGGTCGGGGGACGGTGAAC
>CAXTFX010000261.1:0-6608 GCA_964243185.1 uncultured Chthoniobacterales bacterium | reverse complement strand
TACATCTTCAACTTCGGCATCCCGCTCCAGCACCTCGGGTTCCTGACAACGTTCCACGCAACGAAGGTGTTGGACCTCTACGCCGGTGTCACCCGCGGGGCGAACACCTCGCTGACGGACAACAACCACCGCCCGGCGTTCCACGGCGGCGTCGGGTTGAACCTGCTCGGCGGCAAGCTCGCCATCCTGGCCACGACCCACATCGGGCCGGAGAACGCCATTCACGCCGAGCAGTTCCTGCCGGGATTGAACGCCAACTCGGACCTGCGTTACTACAACAACCTCGTCGTCACCTGGAAGATCACCGACAAGCTGACCTCCATCACCGACGCGGTCTATACGTTGGACGAATACGCCAACGGCCAGGAGTGCTACGGCGGGTCGCAGTTGTTTGTCTATAACGTGACCCCGATGTTTGCGCTCGTCGGCCGCGCGGAAATCTTCCGCGACAACAAGAACTTCTTCGTCGCGCAGTTTGCTAAGAACGATGACTTCGTAAATCTCCAGCGCGGAGACTTCAACAACCTCGACCGGCGCACGGTCGGCGGCGACCCGCGGGGGACGACCTATTCGGAATTCACCGTGGGCGTGAACGTCAAGGCCAACGACCACCTCCTCGTGCGTCCCGAACTGCGCTACGACAAGGCGCTGGACGGGCACAAGGCGTATGATGATTCGAGCAAGAGTTATTCGTTCACCGGCGGCGTGGACGTGATCTTTACGTTCTAAAGTTTGGTCCACCCGATACCAACGGCCGGGGCGCGTGACGTTCCCGGCCGTTGCCGTTTCCTCACGCCGCGGCCAGCTTTTCGTCGCCGCCACCCGCCAGGAGCGTGATGACCACGCGCTCCAGGACCAGCCGCTCGTCCAGGCCGCTCGTCACCAGGGCCACGTTGGCCTCCAGACACGCCTCCAGGCCGGCGCGCAGTTCCGGGGCGGTGAAGCGGTGCGCTTCCATCGCGGCAAAGCCCAGGGCGTAGGCGTTCAGCGTGCCGTCCTTCTTGCGCGGCAGGTGCGCGGTGGCCTCGGCGGGCAGGCGCTCCAGGGTCTTGGCGAAACCGAACGCCTGCGCGGGGCGGCCGAGCCGGTGGCGGTCCATCAGGTCTTTGGCCAGGAGCAGGCTGCGGACGGTCGGGATGATGGCCACGAGCAGGATGCCGACGGCGGACTCGCCCTGATACAGCAGTTGACCGACGAGGCGCAGGGCCCGCTCCACCTCCCGGCGGCCGAGGGCATTACCCAGCTCGAAGATGCCGCCCGCGCGGGTCAGCGGGACCATCGTGCGGACGTCGTCCTCGGTGATTTCCGGGCGGCCGGCGTAGAGCTCGAGCTTTTCCAACTCGTTGTCCACCTGCCGGGTGTCGCCGCCCGTGAGCAGGGCCAGCAACTCGCCCGCCTCGCCGACCAGGCGCACGTTGCGCTGCGACGCGCGCTCCCGGACCAGCGCGACGGCGTCCTCCTCCCAACCGACCTTGGTGGAGTCGAGCCGGTCGAAGACGCGCACGTCGGCGAGCTTCTGGAGTTGTTTGTAGAACGTCCGCCGCTTGTCGGTCTCGGTCGCGGAGAGCAGAAACCTCACCTCCGGCCCGAGCCCGGCTTGCAACGTCTCGGTCAACGCCTCCAGGGCTTCGATCACGGCCGAGGCCCGGCCTACGGGGCTGTCGGCCAGGAAGTTGGCGCTCTTGAGCCAGACGAGTTTCCCGCCGCCGAAGAAGGGTAAAGTCTGGAGCGCGGCGAGGGTTTCGTGAACGCGCGCGGCGGCGTTGGCCGCGTTGTCGGCGGCGCCGTCAATGACCTCCACGCCGAACTCCCCCGCGTCGGCCGGGGCCAGCTCGGCGGCGAGCCGGAGGGCTTCCGCCTTCACGGCGCCCTCGTCACTGCCGAGCACGGCGAAGACGGCGGCGTTTTTGGTCGTTTTGGGGGCAGCGGCGGCGCGGGGCATGGGACCGCGCGTCGCGCGGAATGACGAAGGACAAAGACGAACGGGCGTTAATCTGTGCTTCGCGTCCGGGCGTTTGTCATCGGGCATTTCCTGCACCACCCCGGTTTCTCGTTCCTCCGGCTCCGGTTCGTCCTTCGTCCTTCAGACTTCGTCATTCCACGCAAAGCGCGGTCACTCCTCGATCTCCGCCAGCGCCTTGCGGCGGAACTCGGTTTCAAAAAGGGAGAGCGGGACGAAACGGCTGCCGTAATT
Source organism: uncultured Chthoniobacterales bacterium (assembly GCA_964243185.1). Lineage (GTDB taxonomy): Bacteria > Verrucomicrobiota > Verrucomicrobiia > Chthoniobacterales > SZAS-18 > CAXTFX01. The sequence goes on along the minus strand of CAXTFX010000261.1, from coordinate 4,414 downwards.
CAAGCGCAGGGCGGACTCGAAGAGGCTGCCGTGGGCCAGCATCTCGAACAATTGCAGGAACTTCACCTTGTCGTCCCCGGCCAGGAAGCGCACGAGGCACTGGCTCTCGGCGTAGAAGACGCGCACGACGGCCACGTCCGCCGGGTAGGCCACGCGCTCGGTGAGGTCCTTGATGGGCAGGAGCGCGTTGGGGTCGCCGCTGCCCCCGTCCGCGGACGAGAACCGGGGCCGGGCGTTCCGACCGCGGGCGCGGTGGAAGGTGGCGTAGGCGATGCGGGAAGCGTATTCCGCGTAACCCTCGTTGAGCCACAGGGGCACGTCACCCCCGAAGAAGCGGTGGACAACTAAATGGGTGATCTCGTGCCCCAAGGAGTGGCCCTGCCAGCGGTAGGACGGGTCCCGCTGGATGAACAACTCGCCGCGGGAGTGCAGCCCGCCGGTCCACGGGTCCAGGCCGCCGGCGTTGCGGAACAGGCTCCAGTCCTCAGGGTTCTCGAAGATGAAAATGTGGCTCTTGCGCTCCCAGCGGGCGTTTTCCTTGCCGAGGTCCCTGGCGACGACCCGGTAGTAGAACTCGGCCTCCACGCTGACCGGCCCGGCGACCTCGTGGTGAAAGAAGTGCAGGACGAAGTTGCTGGTTTCCGCGTGTTTCCACTCCGTCGGCCGCACGGCCAGGGCCGCCTGCCCGAGCCGGCCCAGCGCGGTGGCGGAGAGCGCCGCGAAGGGCACCTCCCGCAACGGTTGGAGCGGCTGGCCGAAGGGGTTGGGCGAGGCGGCGGGGGCCGCGGCGGCGGCTTGCGCGCGCAGGCGGGCGGCGGGCACGAGCAGGCAGACGAGCAGCAACGGGAGCGGAAAGCGCACGCCGTTGGGAAAGCAGGGCGCGGGCCGTGGGGTGGCGTTGCCCACCTCCCCCCGTTAACCGCCGTCCGCCGCGGTCCGCCCGCTAAACCTCGATCCGCGCGATGGCCGCCATCACCTCTTCGCTGAGGCTCTGGTAGAGCTCCCGGCCCTCGCCGCGCCCGGCCAGGGCCGCTCGGTTCCAACGCAGCGCGGGGCCGATCTGCACCCGGATGGGGACGCAGCGAATGTCCCCGCGGCCCGCGCCGGCTGGCATGGCGTCATAGGCGCCCGTGATGCGGATGGGCACCACCGGGGCCAGGGTCTTGGCCACGATCAGCCCCAGGCCCGGCTGGGCGGGTTGCAGCTTGCCGTCCAGCGTGCGCGAGCCCTCCGGGAAGACGATGGCCGTTTCCCGGTGCTTGACCAGCCGGATGACGGCCCGCAGCGCCGACATGTCCGGCCGCTCCTGGTCAATCGGGATGACGTTGAGCGCCGGGAAAAAGCGCCCCAGCACGGGCCAGTCCATCAACGTCTTCTTGGCCAGAAAGTGGATGGGCCACGGGCAGACCAGCGCGGCCACGGGCGGGTCCAGGTTGCTCTGATGGTTCATGGCCAGCAGGCAGCCTTGCCCCCGCAGGGGCTCCAGGTGCTCCCGGCCGCGGACCTCCAGGGAAAAGCAGGTCCGGGCGATGATGCGCGCGAAGTTGAGGAAGAACCAGTAGGTGGGCGACATGGCGGAAGAATGACGAAGTCCGGATGACGAGAAGGCTAACGTCTCGCCGCCGGTGGTTTGCTCATTGGAGCATTCCTTTGTCCTTTGTCATTTGCCTTTGGCGATCTCGCGCACCCGGTGGTCATTCCATGCGGAGCGCGGCCGCCAGACCCTTCTGCTTGAGCCGACCGATAACCTCGCCGACGACGCCGTCAATGGTCAGCCGGGAGGAGTCAATGACGTGCGCGTCCTCGGCGATGACCAGCGGGGCGGTGCGCCGGGTGCTGTCGGTGTGGTCGCGCCGGGCGAGGTCGTCCGCCCCGCCGCCCTGGACGGCGCGACGCTGGGCGCGCACCTCGGGTGAGGCGTCAATGTAGAACTTGAACAGGGTCTCGGGGAACACGGCCGAGCCGATGTCGCGGCCCTCCATGACCATGCCGCCGCCGGGGGGGGCCTCCGCCAGGGCACGCAGCCGGCGGGTGATGCGCGCGCGCACCTCCGGCAGGGCGGCGACGGGAGAAACGTTCCGGTTCACGCCCTCCGCGCGCAGGTCGGTTTCCGTGGGCGTGCGGCCGTCGAAGCGGATGCCCGGCTCGGGCGGGCGGCCCGGGTCCCCCGGCACGAAAGCGCAGTCCAGGTCCACCTGGGCCAGAGCGCCCGCCGCCGCGCCGGGATCGCGGATGGGGTCGAGCCCGCGCCGGAGCGCGTGCCAGGCGGCGGCGCGGTAGAGGGCGCCGCTGTTGACGTAGGCGAAGCCCAGCCGGCGGGCGAGCGCGCGGGCCACGCTGCTCTTGCCGCTGGCGGCGGGGCCGTCAATGGCGATCACGGGCAGGGAAGCGGCGGTCGGGGAGTTCAAAGAGGGAGGACGTTACCATCCGGGCAAGCGGCGGCGAAGATCGGCCGCCGCCTCCTCGAAAGGAATGAAGTGGGTTTCCCCCGCGTCGAGCCGGCGTTGGCGCTCGCGCAGCACTTCCCCGTGCCACCCGGGCGAGGGAAGGTCGTCGGGGTGGTGGTCCACGAGGTCCGCCCAGAGTGTTTCGGCGAGCTCGAGCTTCTCGGCCACGGCATCTCGTCCAGGGGCAACACGATTTTCGGCATGGTGGCAGCGTAAGCGGACGCGGGGGGGCAAGGCAAGACGGGCTAATCGTCCCAAACGTCCGCGCCGTGCCGCCGGGGCGCCCCGTAGCCGACCCAGCCCAGCAGCCGTTCCACGAAGCCATCCCCGTCGGCCGCCAGCTCCACCGGCCATTCCCCCAGGTCGCGCGCCAGCGGGGCGTCGTTCTCCACCCGGCCGCCGGCGAACTCCCCGGCCAGGCGGCGCAGGGCGGAGCCGGGCAGCTCGGCGGTGGGCTTGCCGCCGGCCACGGAGAAGCTCGCCGTCGCCCCGGCCCCGGCCAGCCGACGCAGGAGCGCCGCGCCGAGCAGGGCGCCGCGGCCCTCCGCGTGGACGTGGCGCGGTTCCCCCGGGGAGCCGCGGTTTTCCCAGAACGTGGTGAACAGCCACAGGGCACGGCGAGCCTGGAGGAGAAACTCCTCCGTGGACAGGCTGCCGGGGCTGTCCTCCCGGCCGGCTTCGAGGCGGTGGGCCAACTCCGCGCGCTCGCGCCACCCGGCTTCGAGGACCATGCCGTCGGGCAGGGAAACGTCCACCTCGTCCAGCCACCACGGGTCCGCGTCGGGCAAACGGCCGGCGGCGAGCGCGTCCGGGTCGAGCCGGCGGGCGGGCGGGCGCAGGGCGATGACCCGCAGAGCGGCCGGCGCGTCTTCGGCCAGCCGCTCGCGGAGACGACGGAGTTCGGCGGGCAGTTGGCCGGCGTCGGCGCGGGAGTCCGCGGGGCCGTCGGCGAGCAGGATGAGAAGACGCGGGGACGCGGGGATGCGGGGATGCGGAGACGCGGAAATAGGGAAGAGGTCGCCTAATTGTTGGGCGGAGTCCTCGGCACGAAAACGTCGCTCCAGACGGTGGCGGCCGGCGCCGCCGAAGGCCTCGCGGCGGGCGGGGTCGCGGAGGAGTTCGGCCAGGGCGTCCGCCAGGGCGGGGGCGTCGCCGGGCGGGGCGAGGCGGCCGGTCGCGCCGTCCACGACGAGCTCGGGCACGCCGGCCAGGACGGTGGAAACGACGGGCTTGCCCGCGGCCATCGCCTCCAGGATCACGGTCGGCAGCACGTCGCAGGCGCCGTCCCGGTCCGCGACGCAGGCCAGGGTGAACACGTCGCAGGCGGCCATCGCCGCGTGGACGGCGGCCTGGTCGCGCAGGCCGGGCAGGAGGACGCGGTCGGCGAGCCCGTGCTCGCGGACGAGCCGCTCCAGCCCCGCGCGCCAGGGGCCTTCGCCGATGATCTCGCAAACGAAGTCCAGCCCGCGCCGGGCCAGTTCCGCGCACGCGGCGATGAGGACGTGGAAACCCTTGAACTCGATGAGCCGGCCGACGGAGAGGAGGCGGGGAAGCGGATGCTGGATGCTGGATGCTGGATGCTGGATGCTGGGCAGACTTCTTTCCGTCCGGGTGCGGTCAACCGGCAGCCCGTTGTAAACCCGCACGATCTTCTCCGCGCTGGCCGGGCACTTCTCCCGCAGCAGGTCCCGGCTCCAGTCGCTCACGGCCACGACGAACCGGGCGTGCGCGGCCATCTCCCGCAGCAGGTCATCGTTCGCCAAATCCAGCATGAAGTCCTGCCCGTGCGCCGTGAACGAGAACGTCGGGCCGCCGAAACTCGCCAGGAACAACGCCGTGTGGACCGCGTCCGCCGCGAAGTGGACGTGGACGTGCCCGACGCCGCGCCGGCGGCAGAGGTCCGCAAAATACAGGGCGTGGCGCGCCCGCCGCGCCGGGACGTGGCGCGGGCCGAAGCGGGCCTCGTG
>CAXTFX010000260.1:0-6613 GCA_964243185.1 uncultured Chthoniobacterales bacterium | reverse complement strand
CAACGCCGCCGGCAGTTTGTCGCTGGCCTGGACCAGCCAGTGGTTGAGGGTCGGGGCGAACTCCTCCTGGTAGATGGTTTCCTGCTCCTCGGGGGTTTGCGCGTGGAGGATGCGCGTCAGGTCACGGCCCTGGAACCAGGCGATGGTGTGGAGGAAGCGCAGGAAGTAACCCAGCTTGGCGTAGTCGTAGAAGTTCTTGGTGAAGTAGTCCACCCGCCGGCCCCAGAGCCGTTGCCGCAGGGCGCCGCCGCCCTCCCAGAACTCGCGCGTCTCCGGGTCCAGGCGCCGGGAAAGGTAACGGTAGTAGTTCGCGCGGTTGGCCAGATCGTCCCCGCAGCCGAAGAACAGGAAGAACTCGTCGTGACCCGGCAGGTGCGCCAGGGCGGCGAGCTTGAGCCGCAGCAGGGCGAGGTGCGCGCGGTTGAGGTCCAGCGCCGTGATGTGCGCCGGGCCGGCGACGAGGTAGTTGAGGACGTTGCAGCCGCCGGAGGAGATCGTGACGAGCCGGGACTCGGCCGAAAGTTGGAGGGCGAGCAGGTCGGTGCGCGGGTCCTCCCAGATCTGGTTATAGACGAAGGAGTTGAACCAGAAGGTGAACAGCCGCTCCAACGTGCCGCGCGGGGTGCCGGCGGCGTGCTGGTGAACGGCCGCGTCGAGGAGCGGGGCGGAGGCGAGGGCGGCGGCGCTCATGGGGTGGCCGGCACGTTGCCCACGAATGGCGGCCCGGTCGAAGGGAACGCGGTGCCGTTTTCGTGACCCGCGCGCCGCCGGTCAACCGCCGCCCCCCTTCCCGCCGGACCCCGGAGCCGGAATTTACCGCCCTACTCCTGTCCGCCTACCCAAACTCAGAGCCGGCCTTCCTCGGCGTCGAACATGTCGAGGAAGACCACCACCCGCCCGCGCTTGTCCGCGGGCACGTTCTGCTCGACGTAGTTCTGCACGAAGAGCTGGCGCTCGGGCTCCAGCTCGGAGACGAGCCGGCAGCGCTGCTTCCAGTTCCACTCGGCGACCTCCTCGTCGTCCCGCTTCTTGGCGTGCTTGGCGATCCAGGCGGCCACGGCCTCGTCGTCGGCGCCCGCCGCGACGAATTCCTTGAACTCATCGGCGTCGAGCTTGGCGAACTTCAGGAACATCTTGTCCAGCGGACAGTTGAAGTGGTATTCGCCCGCCGTGTTGGCGAGGGTCGCGCGGCACTTGTCGAGCATCCGGGCAGCCAGGACGTAGCCGGCGAAGAGCTCCCGGGGGCTGCGGGGAGGCTCCTGGGTAAGGTCTTTGGCAACGGGAGCCTGGGAGGGGGTAGAGTTGGGGGTCATGCGAAACAAGTAACGCGGGCCGACCTCCGTTCTGGATGCTTGGGAAACCCCGGGAATTGTAAAATCTTCGGGGTCCCCGGTTTGGAAGTGCGGCCGGTCCCAAGGCGGACGCGCTCACCGGCCCAAACCCGCGAGCGCCTGCCGGGCTTCGGTGAGCTTGGGGTCGAGCCGCAGGGCCGTCTCGTAGCGGGTGCGCGCCGCCGCCGCGTCGCCCCGCCGCCGGGCGAGGTTGCCCAGCACGTAGTGCGCGTGCGCCGGGGGCGGCCCGTCGCCGCTGTCGGCCGCCGCCCGGCCTAGCCGCAGAAACCGTTGCAGCGCCGCTTCGCCCGCCCCCAGCCGTTCGCCGGACAGGTCGGCCGTGCGCCCGAGGCCAAAGAGCGCCTGGGGCTGGTCGGGCTCCCGCGACAGGACCGCGTCATACTCCGCGAAAGCCCGCGCGTAGCGGCCGTTGCGGGCAAAGAGGTAGCCCAGCCGGCGGTGCGCGTCGGTGCGGCTGGGGTCCAGGTGGACCGCCGCCGCGTAGTGAACCTCCGCCTCGCTGAACCGGTCGGTGTCCAGCAGCAGGTCCCCCGCGCGCACCTCCCCGAGACAGGGATCGCGGCGGGCGATCTCGGCCACCTGCGCGCGGGCCTTGTCCAGACCGCCGCCCAGCAGGGCCGGGGCGGCGGCGTAAAAGGCGGCCAGGTCCGAACGGGCGCCCACGTTATCGGGGTCCAGGGCCACGGCCCGCTCCAGGGCCGCGCGGGAGCGCACCGCCAGGCCGGGGCGGGCCAGCAGGGAGGCATCCCGGGCGTCCAGGCCCAGGGCCCGGCCGAGCCACTGCGCGTAGAGGGAACGCCCCGGCTCGGCGGCGGCGGCCTCCTCGAAACGGGTCGCCGCCTCGGCGTAACGTCCCTCCTCGAAGAGGGCGCGACCCTGCGCGAAGCGTCCCGCCCCCGGTCCGGCTGCCGCGGGGAGCTCCGGGTTCTGGGCCGCCAGGGTCCCGGCGACGAGCAGGACGCCCCCCGTCACGAACGTCCGCACGCGCCCGCAGACAGGATTGGCGGCACGGGGGATGGGCACAGCCAAACGGTCGCGCGGTTGCGGGCGGGACTCAACTCAACCAGGGCCGCACCCCGAGCGCGGTGAAAGCGTCGGTGACTTCCGCCGAATTTGAGGATACCCTTCGCGCCCTCCCCCAAACGCCCCCGCCGCCGGGACGGGCGGGCAAAAAGGCGGCGGGGTGCGCGAAGAATATAATCCCGGAGAAATCGAGGTTTCACCGGTCGAACCAAAGAGAATTTGCCTCGTCGAACGGGTCTGTAGCTCAACGGTTAGAGCAGGGGACTCATAATCCCTTGGTTGTGGGTTCGAGTCCCACCGGACCCACCCTTCCCCGCCGTGGTTGTTCCTTTGCCGACAAGTTGTCCAAGAGCTGGGATAGAGCACTTTATCCAGAGTTACCCAACGTCAGAGGCACTTACGCATGAAAAACGGGGGCGCGCGGAAAGCATAATTTGTCCGGAGTTTGATAATTTGTCCGGCCCGAGGTGTGAAGTCCGACGCGACCAAAAGCGCGGTTTAACCCGCCGCAAGATGTTCTAAGAGAACAACAATTCAGAGCGTCGCGGACATTTCGATCCCGATTTCTGGACAAATTATCTGCCAACCAAAAGGTGTGAAGTGTGAAGTCGAAAAAGGGGTTCGCAGGCCACAATCCCGGTTTGCACCGCGGCTGGAGGGGTTCTGCATGGGGCTTGCCTGGCAGATGCAGGCACTTTCCGGAGCAAACTCGGGTGGGGGTAATCAACGGGAAGGTTATACGGCGACTGCCGAACAAGGCGGTTTTGCCCTTGCCTGTCATGTATGTTTTGCTCTCAAGCCATATGTCCCAAGCGCGATCCGTAGAGCTATCCGGCACGACGTGGCCCTCTTGAAGGATCTCCACCACGGCCCGCGCCAAGCCCAGTTAAATGGGCCCTGGATTCCCCGAGATCATAGTGACTATGGCCCCGGAGCGTGGTTCCAGGGCGATGATTGCACAATGCCTGTTTACTACTGGGAGGAGACCCCAGCGGGCATCAAGGCGATGCGCGGGCAGTTCCTCCCTCTCCTGGATTGCCAAACGACCTACATCTTCGGGTTCGCCTTGCACAGCGAGCGGAACTACAACGCTCGGATCATTCGCTCGCTGATCACCAGGGTGCACGACGCCTACGGGCTACCTCGGCAGGGGTTCTATTTTGAGAGAGGAATTTGGAAGAGCGCCCGCGTGTTGACTGGCCGCCCGGCAGACGAGATCCCGCTGCATGAGTCAGAACAGGGCTTGCGGGAGTTTGTTCGCTTTCGCCACGCCAAGCTGCCACGGGCGAAGGTCGTCGAAGGCGTCCTCGGGATCATCCAGAACGAGATCGAGGCGATGCCCGGCTACGTCGGTCGAGACGAACGGAGCGACCGATACGAACGCGTCCAAAAACACCTGTTGGAAGCCGCGCGCGGTAAGCGCCCTTACCAGAGCTTTCTGTTGAGCAAGGCCGAGTGGGAGGCAAAGCTCACCGAAGCCTGTGAGAAATATAACCTGGAACCCCAGGACGGTCGGCTCAAACGCACGTCGCCCCGAGAAGCCTACGAGCAGAACTTCGACTACCGGGCTGGCTTGATCAGGCTGCCGGCCGGCTGCCGCTACCTTCTCGCCAACCACCGTCGCGTAGAGAAGGTCACCTCCAACGGCATCCGTCTCATTCTCGGAGGAGATCCTTACTACTACCGCAGCCAAGACACCGGTCGCCTCATTGGCCGCCAGGTCCTGGTCTGGCATGATCTGGAGGAGCGTCCCGAATCGGTCACGATCACGGATCTGGACCGCCGCAACCCCATCGAGGTCCCTCGCGTTGATCCGGTGCCGGCGATGACCGCCACCGCCGAGCAGCTCGCCACGGCGAAGGCCGGGATCGAGGGTCACAGCGCCTACGCGAAGACACTCTACCGGATCATCCAACCCCGTTTTCAACGGAACATGTTCCAACCAATTTTGGTGGACACTGCTACGGTCGAGTTGGGGCAGCAGATCAGCGCCGCCCGTGAGGCGGTGCAAGGGGAGGAGAAACGACGGCAAGCGGTCAAACGCAAGATCCAGACGCACGCCCGTGAATTGGGCGTAGCCACCCCCAAACCGACTGGCAACATCGACCGCAAAGCCCGTGGTTTGGAGATGTTACGGCAAGCACGGGAGAAGACCATGCAAACGGAGGACCAGCGCCATGAGTAGCACTCGCAGAGCCGCCCCCGGCGCGCCGATGAGCCAGGCGCGTTATTCCTCCAGTGCCACCTACGAGCGTGGTTTGCTCGGCAACTTGGTCGCCGTGCGATGCAAGCGCATCAAGAGGCCAGAGGATCGTGCCTTGGTTTACTTCATCCAGGGCCTCTCCCACCAGGAGGGCGGCTTGGAGCAATTCACACGAGATTTCTTCGATGCCTTTGGGGATCGGTTTGGAACCCCCTCCATGCACCTCTTCGGGATCGTCTCCGGGCAAAGTTACTCGCCGGAACAGATGGAGTTGATCTCCCGAGAGGTGCCCTTGGAGATGGACCTCGAAAGTCACTGGGACCATCCAATCATCTTCAAGCCATCCAATTTGGCAGATAAGCTGGTGGCACGCTGTCGGGAGGCGGCCGGTGAGCTGGTCAACCTTCTGAAGGAAATCTGCTTGGATCCGGCCCTGGATCTTGAACTCAGGACGGACACGGGTGCCTGTGACAACTTCAAAAAGAGGGGTCCTCAGGTGTGGTGGTTCCGCGATCTGTGGGGCACTCTCCACGACTACCGGCGGCGACACATCAAGCTGTCAGCCAAGCAGATCGTGACCACCGCCATCTCGAAGCAAATCTTCTATGATCTTGCTTACGCCGCGCACGTCCGGGGACTTGTTGTCATTGAGGGCCCGCAGCGCACTGGCAAGACCACCAGCGCCGAGAACTGGTGCGAACAGCGCGCCGGCGAAGCAGTTTTCGTGGAGTTAGAGTCGGGCAACGACGACGCCACCTTCTTCCGGACCATCTCCATCGCCCTCGGCACGGCCTGCACCGCCCAGCGGAAGGCTACCGACATGAGGATGCGGATCGAAGACACCCTCCAAACCGGACACCGGACCTTGGTGATCTCGGAGGCTCATTTCCTGTGGCCTCAGATCTCTCGACCCCGGAGTGCCCCCAGCCGGATTGACTGGCTGCGAACGGCGCTGGTTGATAAGGGAGTTGGGGTCGCCTTGGTCAGCACGCCTCAGTTCTACAAGAAGTGTGCCCTCTACGAGAAGGAACTCGACTGGAACGCCGCACAGCTCAAAGGGAGGGTGAAGTTGCATACGGCATTGCCTCCAGAACTGCCGGAGGAAGATCTGAGGGCGGTCGCCCGGCACATGGTGCCGCAGGCGGATGAAGGGATGCTCTTGCGCTTGGTGGGCTTTGCCCTGATTTCGGACGACTACTTGGCCGGCATTGAGCGCTTGGTCAGCCGCGCCGGGTTCTTCGCAGCCAAGGATGGCCGGTCGGCTGCCGACGGGCAGGACATCGCCAAAGCGCTGGATGAGGCGATGCCACGTCTGGTTGAGCCAGAACCGCCGGCGCCTGAGTCGGCGCTAAAGAGGCGGGCTGCCAAAGCCCGTGCAGTCGGCTTGCAGACCCGCTGCAACGTCGGTTCAGCCCCGCCGCAAAACTTCCGTCGGCCGTCCCCCACCGAAACTTCCTCCGCGGCTGAAGACCCAGATCCAGCCGCCGAGTTCGAGATGACCCAGCGCTGAGACTTTTATCCTCCTCAAAATTCAACGAAAGAGGTCGGTAGCTCGAACCGAAGCGGCAGCCCGCAAGGTGGCTCCGGTGAGGTGTCGTCTTGCCCCTTGGACATCTTGCTTCATGTTATTGGACAAATTATCGGCGAAGTTACATGGTTCACCCGAGGGGACCCCACCGGCGCAATTCCAGCGGCGGCTCGCCCGCGGCGCGGGCGCGGGGCAGGCTGACGTGGAACTCGGCCACACAGCCGTTGGCCTCGCCGTCGGGGTCGGTGAGCATCTGCTCGACCCGCCAACTTTGCCCGTCCTCGGCGGGGGTGACGTGGGTGTGGCGCCGGTTGCGGGCGGCGGGGTCCAGGCAGATGCGCTCGTGGTCCCGCTGGTAGTCCGCGAGCGCCCCGGCGAGGCGCTCCGCGGTCCAGGACTCGGCCGGGTTCCCGTCCGCCGGCGGCGTCGCCAGCGCGGCCGCGGCGGTTTCGGCGTCGCCGCCGGCCAGCGGGCGCAGGAAGGTGAAGATCGCGTTGCGGATCGCGG
>CAXTFX010000259.1:0-6616 GCA_964243185.1 uncultured Chthoniobacterales bacterium | reverse complement strand
AAACTTCGCCACGACCATGATGGAGGTGAGCCGGATCACGTTGGCGACGACGGCGAAAACGGCCGACAGCGCCAGCAGGACGAGCTTCTTCCACACCCGGTCCTGCGTGAGGTGGACGAAGATGGCCGTGAGCATCGTGATGGCCATGAGCGAGTTGATGCCCGAGCAGCCCCCCGCGATCTCGAAGCGGAAGCTCTCGTCCGCCGCCTTGAGCGTCGTGCCGATGGCGCGCATGGGCAGCCCGACCAGCCCGCAGACCGCCGCGGCCCCCTGCGTGGAGAGAATCTGGAGTTTCACGGTCGCCTGCTCCAGGCCGGGCAGCGGGATCATGAACAGGAGGAACCCGATGGGGAAGCGCAGAGTGCGCGCGGCCTGCCAGCCCCAGACGTAGAGCACCGTCCCGAAGAGGAGGACCGGGAACGCCGTCAGCCCCAGGCGCGGCTGGAGGGTGCGCGCGGCGGCCAGGAACAGCAGGATGCCCAGCCCGAGGATGGCCAGGCCCCACGGCGAGGACCGGGGCCGGAGCCCGCGCAGCCGCGGTTGCGCCAGCCAGAGGAGCACCAGGGCGATGGGCGGGACCAGGACGGCGTGCTCGTAGTTCGTCTCGGGGTTCCAGGCCTCCCAGGCCCAGAGAAACGTGCTGGTCCGGTGGCCGTAGAACAGCTTGGCCAGACCGAAGAAAAACGTCAGCACGCCCACGATCCCCGCGACCAGCGCCAGACGGACCGGCTCCGCGAGCAGCCAGCGGCCCCACGCCCGGAGGTCCGCATACCACGGCCCCGGCGGCGGCGCGGTTGGGGGGTCGTTGGGGGCGGCGGCGGACATGGGAAAAACCGGTCGGCGCGAAGCGGGGCGCGCGGGGGCACCGGGAGATTAGCCACCGCCCGCCGATGTTGCCAACGGCAATTTCCCCCGGCATGGACCCGCCCCCGACGCCCCGCGAACCGCGGCGGGGTCAGCGGTAATCCGACCGCTTCCGGTCGTTGCCGCGGTGGTAAACCGCCGCGGGCCGCCGCCGGCTGGAACCCCGCCGCTCGACCACGACGGGACCGCGCCGGGAGTAACCACCGCCGCGCCGGTAGCCGCTGTAATACGGGGCGGGCCGGCGCCGGCCGTAATAGCCGTCCCGGTAACGGTAACGGGTGTTATCCACCACGACCGTTTCCCGGTAAACGGGGCCGCCGGCGACCACCACGGGGCCGGGCGCACCGTAGTAACCCGGCCCGTAGCCGCCCCCGCCGTAGTAACCGCCGCCTCCGCCGTAGTAGCCGCCCCCGCCGCCGTAATACGGCCCGTCCGCCACGCAACCGGTGAGTCCGAACCCGAGGGCCAAGGCCCCGAACCAAGCGCCAAGTCTGGATTTATTCATAAGAAGTCCGGCAGCTAACCCGAAGGTCCGCGCTTTGGCGAACGCCAAATTGCCCCCGCGCGTCCGCCCGTTAATAAATCTCCACCGGCGAGCGTTTGCCGTCCTCCGGGCTGCGGCGGGCCGCTTCCTCCGCGCCGAGCACCTCCACCCGCAGGTCCCAGACCTCCGCGTCCAGGGCCCGGAACCGCTCCTCGGAGAACGGGTCCGGCGGCGCGAGCCGTTGCTTGAAGGCGGCCACCCGCGACAGCGCGTCGTCCAGCGCCCCGGCGGGCAGGCGGCCGAGGTGCGCGGCGGCGGTGTCCAGGGCGTCCACGCGGTGGCAGATCATCGCCAGGTCGTTGCCGGCCAGCAGCGCCAGGCGCAGGGCGTCCTCCAGGCCGTAACGGTGGTAGATGGCGCCCATGTCCAGGTCGTCCGTCATGGACAACCCATTGAACCCGAACTCCCCGCGCAGGAGATCGCGCACGGCGGCGGGCGAGAGCGAGGCGGGGGCGGGGCGACCCGTTTCGTCCATACCGATGAACGGGTAAAAGGCGTGGGCGACCATCACGCTGTCGAGTTCCCCGCGGCTGATGAAATGGCGGAACGGGGCGAGCTCCAGCTCGTCCAGCTCCGCCCGGGAACGCGGGATGGCGGGCAGCTCGTGGTGGGCGTCCGCCCGGGCCGCGGTGTAGCCGGGGAAGTGTTTGCCGCAGTTGAGCACGCCGCCCGCGCGCAGGGCCGCCAGGAAGGCGCCCGCCAGGCGGACGGTTTGCGCGACGTCCACGCCGTAGCAGCGGCCCCGCAGGGAGTTGTCCACGGTCTCGTCCCCGTTCAGGCACAGGTCTAGCACCGGGGCCAGGTCCAGGTTGAAGCCGAACATCCGCAGGGTGCGCGCCGTGAGTGCGCCGTGGCGGGAAACGAGCGCGGCGTCGTCGCGGGCGCGGAGTTGGGAAGCGCCGGGCGGCTCGCTGCCGAGGACCTTGAGCCGGGAAACGCGCCCGCCCTCCTGGTCCACGGTGAGGATGGGCTCGACGCGGGACAGGTCGCGCAGGTCGTCGGTGAGCCGGCGCAACTGGGCCGGCGAGACGATGTTGCGGGTAAACAGGACGAACCCACCGGGCTGCACGCGCCGCAGGGTGGCGGCCGTGGCGGCGTCGAGTTCCGGGCCGGGGATGCCGACGAGGAGGAGTTGACCGAGGGGCGTGGAGTCCATTTGGGAAAAAAGGGGGGCGGCGGCGAACGGAGGGCGGAACGATGAATGGGAAACGGCCTTTGTCATGCCCCAACTACCGAACACCCCCGCCCGCCTCTCCCTCCCCGCGATCATCCAGGCGCCGATGGCGGGCGGGCCGACGACCCCCGCGCTGGTGGCGGCCGTGTCGGAGGCGGGGGCGCTGGGCGGCCTCGGCGCGGCCTACCTGACGCCGGCGCAGATCGCGGCGGATTGCGCGGAGATCCGCCGGCGCACGGACCGATGGTTCGCCGTGAACCTGTTCGTGCCGCCCGCCGTGCCGCCGTCGTGGACGGACGCGGCGGTGATCCAACGCGCCCGCGAACTCCTCGTGCCGTTCCGCCGGGAGCTCGGGCTGCCGGACTTCGAGGACGCCCCGCCCGCGCCGCCGCCGGATTTCGACGAGCAGCTCGACGCGATCCTGGCGGCCGGGGCGCCGGTGCTGTCGTTCACCTTCGGCCTGCCGTCGGAAGGTGCCCGCGAACGGATGGCCGCCGCGGGTCGGCCGTGGATCGGGACGGCGACGAGCGCGAGGGAAGCCGTGGCGAACCGGGACGCGGGGGCGTCGGCCGTAGTCGCCCAAGGCTTTGAAGCGGGCGGGCACCGGGGAACGTTCCTGGAAACGTTCGAGGACGGGATGGTTGGCACGATGGCGCTGGTGCCGGCGGTAGCGGATGCGCTTGACGGGAGCATCCCGACGCTGGCCGCCGGGGGCATCGCCGATCATCGGGGCGTTGCCGCGGCCCGGGCGCTGGGGGCGGCCGGCGCGGTGGTCGGCACGGCGTTTCTCCTGTGTCAGGAAGCCGGCACGAACGCCCCGCACCGGGCGGCGCTGCTGGCGGCGCGGGAGACCGATATGACCATCACCCGCGTTCCCTCCGGCCGGCCCGCGCGGGGGCTGCGGAACCGGCTGACCGAGGAACTCCGCGCGCACGCCGCGGACCTGGCCCCCTTCCCGGTTCAGAACGCCCTCACCGGCGAGTTGCGCCGCGCCGCCGCGCGCTTGGGTCGGCCGGAGTTCCTGGCGATGTGGAGCGGGCAGGATGCGCCGCTCTTGCGCCGTTGGGCCGAGCGGGCGCCCACGGCGGCGGAGATGGTGGCGGCGTTGGTAGAAGGGGTTGAAGGATGAAGGTTGAAGGATGAAAGCAGGGAAGAGGACGAGGACGCCGCTGGCGGAACTCTGCCCTTCATCTTTTCCCATGCGCGTCCTCACCGTTCTCGGAATGCACCGTTCCGGCACCTCGTGTCTGGCCGGGGCGCTGGAGCAGGCGGGCGTGTTCCTGGGGGAGGTGTTCACGCAGAACCCGTTCAACGCCCGCGGCAACCGTGAGAGCGCGCGGGTGATGACGCTGCACGAAGGCCTGTTGGCCGACAACGGCCACGCCTGGGACGCGCCGCCGGCCCCCGGGGAAGCGTTGCGCTGGAGCCCCGCCCGCCGGGCCGAGCGCGAC
The DNA here is from genome assembly GCA_964243185.1 of uncultured Chthoniobacterales bacterium. Classification (GTDB taxonomy): domain Bacteria; phylum Verrucomicrobiota; class Verrucomicrobiia; order Chthoniobacterales; family SZAS-18; genus CAXTFX01. The sequence continues at coordinate 2,583 of CAXTFX010000259.1, read as the reverse complement.
GGGGTCATCGCCCGCTACGCCGACGGGCCGACGTGGGGCTTCAAGGACCCGCGCACCCTGCTGGCCCTGCCCGGCTGGCGCGAGGCGCTGCCGGGGCTGGAAACCGTCGGCACGTTCCGCCACCCGCTCGCCGTCGCCGGCTCGCTGGCGCACCGCAACGGCCTGTCCCGCGAACGGGCGCTGGCGCTGTGGGAAAATTACAACGCCCGCCTGCTGGCCGAGCACCGGGCGACGGGCGCGCCGCTGGTGTGTTTCGACGTGGACGCGGGGGAGTTCCGGGCTTCGCTCGGGCGCCTGGGCCAGCGCCTGGCGCTGGCGGGGGACCTCGGCGCGACGGAGTTTTTCACCGACGAGTTGCGCCACCAGCCCGCGGGTGGGGACGTGCCGTTGCCCCCGGCGGTGGCCGACCTCTACGCCCGGCTGCAGGCGGCCTCGGTCTGACGGGTCACGGCAGCGCCCCGGCGGGCTCGAACTCCCGGCGCAACCGCTCGTGAACCTCCGGCAGCCGGCGGGCGCGCTCGGCGTCGGCGGCCCGGCGCAACTCGCGCTCCAGGCGGCGCCGCTCCTGGCTGTAACGGTGCACGTAGCGGCCCCGGACCTCGCCGTCCAGGCGCAGGCCGCTCTCCACGAGCGCCCGCTCGGCCTGCTGGCGGCGCATCTCCCGGCGTTGCTCGTAACGGCGGCGCAGGAACTCCTGTTCCCCCGGCGACATGGCCTGCCAACGCGGCAGGTTGCGCTGGAACATCGCCTGGCGGCCCGGTGACAGCCCCGCGTAGAACCCGGACGGCGCCCCGGGCCCGAATCCCCGCCGCCCTCCCCCCCGGCCGGGCCCCGGACCCTGCGCGCGCAACGGGAGGCTGACCAGGCTGACCGCGGCGAGGAGGAAGGCCGGCAGGAGGAGCCGCCTCAGGAGGCGCTCTCGTCGTCTTCGTCCAGCCATACGCGGTTCTCGTTCGTTTCGGTCAACTCGTCCAGGTCGGCGATCACGCTGACGTCGCCCTCGCGCACGGCCCCCTCCGGCACGCCGGCCGGCTCCTCGCCCGGGTTCCCCGCCGCGGCCGTGGCCACGACCGCGGGAGCAGCCTGGTGGGTCGTCGCCCCCGGGCTGGACCACCGGGTGAAGGTGCCCACCGCCAGGACCGTGACCGCGCCGGCGGCGCCCGCAAACGTTGCCCCCGACCAGATCCCCCAAGAAACACGGGGGCGGGTTGCGACCATCGCGTCCCACCGGCGGCGCCACGCGGGCACGGCGCGCTCGGCCTCGAAGCAGGCCACCGCGCGCAGCACGCGGTGGGCGAACCACGGCCCCGGCGCGGGCGGGCGCGGGGCGCGGTCGAGCAGCTCCCACAGGGCGGGGTCATCCGCCAGGGAATCGGCGGCGGGGTTTTCAGGGCCAGGGGCGGCGGGCATAAGAATCGGTGGTGCGCTGAGGGGTTCAACGTCCGGCTCCCGGTGAAGTTGCGCGCATTCTTCCCGCGGCCCGGACCACGGGTTGACGCCTCCGCCCGCCGACCTTATAATCGCCATCCCCGACCGATTCCGGCCGGCAGACGCCCGCGGTGAAACTCGCGCCGGGTGTTCTGCGCCCCTGCCGGGCCCGGTCGGGTTTTTCGCGCTTTTCCGCCCCTTTTACAACCCCAACGCCATGAACAGCGAACTCATCGCCGCCCTGGATTATTTCGAGAAGGAAAAGGGCATCAAGCGCGACATCCTCCTCGAGGCGGTCCAGAGCGCCCTGTTGCAGGCTTCCAAGAAGTCGGTCGGCGCCCAGCGCGACATGCGCGTGGACATCAACCCGAAGACCGGCGTCATCCGCGTGCTGGCCAACCTGTTGGTCAAGGACCCGGCCTACGACGTGCACGAGGAGATCTCGTTGACCAAGGCCCGCAAGGTCAAGGCCGACGTGCAGGTGGGGGACACCCTGGAGTTGGAAGTCACGCCGCGGGACTTCGGGCGCATCGCCGCCAAGACCGCCCAGCAGGCCATCTTCCAGCGCATCCGCCAGGTGGAGCGCGAGATGATGTATGACGAGTTCAAGGACCGCGCGGGCGAGATCGTCACCGGCACGGTGCGCCGCTTCGAGCGCTCGGACGTGATCATTGATCTCGGCAAGTTCGAGGCCATCATGCCCTCGGCCCAACGGGTGCCGACGGAGGACTACAACGTCGGCGACCGGCTGCGCGCCTACGTCGTCGCGGTGGAGAACGGCGAGCGCGGCCCGGCCATCATCCTTTCCCGCTCGCACCCGAACTTCGTGCGGCGGTTGTTCGAGTTGGAAGTCGGCGAGATCGCCGACCGCACCGTCGAGATCCGCGCCCTGGCCCGCGAGGCTGGCTACCGCACGAAGGTCGCCGTGTTCTCGTCCAACGCGAAGGTGGACCCCGTCGGCGCCTGCGTCGGGATGCGCGGCTCGCGGGTCAAGAACATCGTCCGCGAGCTCAACAACGAGAAGGTGGACATCATCCCCTGGAGCGCCGAGCCGCGCGACCTGATCCTGAAGGCGCTGGAACCCGCCCGGGTGAAGAGCCTTACGCTTGACCCCGAGCGGAAGGTCGCCACGGCCCGCGTCGAGGAGGACCAGCT
>CAXTFX010000258.1:6539-6620 GCA_964243185.1 uncultured Chthoniobacterales bacterium | reverse complement strand
CGCGCACGTCCACGGTGATCTTGCGCGACAGGTCGCCGTTGGCTACCGCCGTGGTGACCTCGGCGATGTTGCGGACCTGGC
>CAXTFX010000258.1:0-6439 GCA_964243185.1 uncultured Chthoniobacterales bacterium | reverse complement strand
CCGTCAGGTTGCTGGCCATCAGGTTGACGTTGTCGGTGAGGTCCTTCCACGTGCCGGAGACATCCCGCACGTCGGCCTGGCCGCCCAGCTTGCCCTCGGTGCCCACCTCGCGGGCCACGCGGGTGACCTCCGAGGCGAAGGAGCGCAACTGGTCCACCATCGTGTTGATGGTGTTCTTCAACTCCAGGAACTCGCCCTTCACGTCCACGGTGATCTTCTTCGCCAAATCGCCGTTGGCTACCGCCGTGGTGACCTCGGCGATGTTGCGGACCTGGCCCGTCAGGTTGCTGGCCATCAGGTTGACGTTGTCGGTGAGGTCCTTCCACGTGCCCGCCACGCCGCGGACCTCCGCCTGACCGCCGAGTTTTCCTTCCGTGCCCACCTCCCGGGCCACGCGGGTGACTTCCGAGGCGAAGGAGCCGAGCTGGTCCACCATCGTGTTCACGGTGCGCGCGGTGCGTAGGAACTCGCCCTCCAGCGGGCGGCCCTCAATGTCTAACGCCATCGCCTGGGACAGGTCGCCCTTGGCCACCGCGCCGATCACGCGCGCCATCTCGCTGGTGGGCTGCACCAGGTCGGTGATGAGCTCGTTGACCAGCCCGATAGAATCCGCCCACGAGCCGCCCACGTCCCCCAGCGAGGCCCGCACCTGGATGCGGCCCTCCCGGCCGACCGCCTGCCGCAGCCGCGCCAACTCCCTGGCCATGCGCTCGTTGAGCGCCACGACCTCGTTGAACGTGTCCGCCGCCTTGCCCGCCAGGCCGCTCCATTCCACCGGCAGGCGCACGGAGAAATCCCCCTGCTCCAGCGCCGTCAACGCCACGAGCAGCGCGCGCGCGTCCAGGGTCTCGCCGTCCGCGTGGCGGCCGTTGCCGTTGGCGCCGGCGCGGGTCCTGCGCGCGGGCCGCGGCGCCGGCGCGGCGGTGTCAACGGCGGCGGAGGTGGATTCCGGGGCGGGGAGGTCTTTCATGGAAAAACGGGGTTGGGAAGAGCGGCGAGGTTGGAAAAGGGGTGGGATCCGGCCCGGAACTTTCGGGAGGCAAACCGACGGGGCGATCCCGCCGAGCTTACCCCACGGACGCTCCCGGCGGGGGATGACTTTCATCGTGCCCGGCCCGGGATTCGGACCCGGCCGGTCTGGAAACGGCGTCCGCCAGGGCGGCGGCGCCGGCGGGGCCAACGCACGGGGGCGAGCCGCACCCCCTTGGAGGCCCCGCGTTTGGCGCTCGCGCGGAACGTTTACCCTCGCTCCCGCCCGGGGTCCTCCGGTCCCAGGCCGTGCTCCTTGAGCTTGGCGTAGAGGAGCTGGCGGTGGATGCCCAGGCGTCGGGCGGCTTCGGCGCGGTTGCCCGCGGCGGCGCGCAGGGCGCGGTCGAGCAGGGCCCGCTCCAGGCGCGCGGTGGCCTCCGCCCACGGCAGGGCCAGGAGGGCGTCGAGCGTTTCCGGCGTGCCGGGCGGCGCCGCGGCGACCGGCAGGGACAGGTCAGCGGCGTCGAGCACGGAACCGCGCACGGTGACGACGGCGCCGTGCAGGACGTTCCGCAGCTCCCGCACGTTGCCCGGCCAGGGGTGCGCGAGCAGGGCCTGGGCGGCGGCGGGCGACAGGCGCTTGGGGGACGGCTCGGGGCCGAGTTGACGGAGGAAGTGCTCCGCCAGGACCAGGATGTCCGCCCCGCGCTCGCGCAGGGGCGGCAGGGCAACGCGCACGACGTTGAGCCGGTAGAACAGGTCCTCGCGGAACGCGCCGGCCTTGACCATCGCGATCAGGTCCCGGTGCGTGGCGGCGACGATCCGCACGTCCACCGTCACGGGCGCGCTGGCGCCGACCGGGGTGACGACCCGGTCCTGGAGCACGCGCAGGATCTTCGCCTGCATGGCCAGGGTCATGTCGCCGATCTCGTCCAGGAACAGCGTGCCGCCGTCGGCCTCCTTGAACCGGCCGACGCGCGGGTTGACCGCCCCGGTGAAGGCGCCGCGGACGTGGCCGAACAGCTCACTCTCCAGCAGCTCGGCCGGGATGGCGGCGCAGTTCACGGCCACGAGCGGCCGCCGGGCGCGCGGGCCGTGGCGGTGGAGCGCGCGGGCGACCTCCTCCTTGCCGGTGCCGGTTTCCCCCGCGATGAGCACGGTGGCATCGCTGGGGGCGGCGAGGCCGATGAGCTTGTGGACCTCGCGCATCGCCGGGCTGGCGCCGATGAGTTGGTCGTGGTCCGAAGCGGCGGGCGCGCCGGGGCGGCCGGGGCCGGCGCGGGGGCGGCTCAGGGCCCGCTCCAACACGCCCCGCACCTGCTCGCGGCTGATGGGTTTGGAAAGGTGGTCAAACGCGCCCAGCTTCATCGCCTCGATGGTGTTGGCGCTGTCGGCGTAGGCCGTGAGCACGATGACGGGCAACCCGCGGCAGTCCGGGTGCGCGGCGTGGAGGCGGCGGAGGGTTTCCAGGCCGTCCATCCCGCGCATCCGCAGGTCCAGGAGCACGGCGTCCAGCCCGGCGCCGGCGCCCCCCGCCGCCGCGTCCAGCCGGCGCAGCGCGGCCTCGCCGGAGTCGGCCTCCACGGCCTCGTGGCCGAGGTCGGCGAGGGTTTCCGCCAGCCCTTCCCGGAAGCCGGCGTCGTCGTCAACGAGGAGGATGCGCGCCATGAGGATGCCGGGGGAGTTCGAGGGTGAAGACCGCGCCGGGCGCATGACCGTCGGCGCCGGCGTAGCGCACGCTGCCGCCGTGCGCCCCGGCGATCTCGCGCACCAGGCTCAGGCCCAGGCCGACGCCCTCGGGCCGGGTGGTGACGAACGGCTCGAAGATGCGCTCGACCTCCGCGGGTGGCACGCCCGGGCCGGTGTCCGTGACCCGGAAAGCGCAGACGCCCCCGCCCACCGCCGCGCCGAGGGCGACGCGCCCGCCGGCCGGGGTGTGCTGGAGGGCGTTGAGCAGCAGGTTGTCCAGGGCGCGGGCGAGGCTGCGCTCGTCAAAGCTCCAGGCCGCGTCCGCCGCCGGGGCGGGGTCCAGCGCGAGGCCCACCCCGGATCGCGCGGCCATCGGCCGGACCTCCTCCAGCCGCGCCTCCAGGAACGGCCGGAGCGCGACGGGCCGCGGGCGGACCTCCGCGGTGCGCGTGAGCAGGCGCAACCCGCCGAGCAACTCCTCCAGTCGCCCGACCTGCCCGAGCACGGCGCCGAGGGCGGCCCGAGCCCGCTCCGGGTCGGGGGCGGAAAGGCCGTTTTCCGAACGCAGGCGCATCGCCGCAAGCGGGTTGCCGATCTCGTGCACCAGGCCGGCGGCCATCCGCCCGAGGGCCGCCAGCCGGTCGGCGCGGGCCAGTTCGCGCCCGAGCCGGGCGGAGTCCTCGCGGGCGGCCCGCAGCCGTTCGTTGAGCCGGTTGAAGGCGGCGACGACGCGGTCCAGCTCGCGCTCGCCGGTGGGCGGCAGGGCGGGCAACTCCTCCAGTGGCGTCGAGGTGATGGCTTCCTCCAGTTGGCCGACCCGGCGGGTCCAACGCCGTAGCAGCCGCAGCAGCCACAGCCCGCTGCCGAGGGCCAGCAGCAGCAGGATGCCCAGGCCGGAGGCGAGGCGCTGGTAGGATTTGCCGACCGCCAGCGGGGCGCGCGTCATCATCCAGAGCGCCAGGTCGGGCGGCGGACCGGGCAGCGGGCGGGCGTGGAGCAGCAGGGAAGCGCGCTCGCCGTCGAAGCGCCGGCCCAGCGGGGCGCGGGCGGCGAGGCTGGCGCGGATGGTTTGCCGGATCTGCTCCAACTCGGCCTGGGGCAGGTCCCGCTTGCGCTTCGGCCCGTCGTGGGTCGGGAAGCTGTAGGCCAGCGAGTCGTTTTCCCCGCGCCAGAAGCCGCCCTCCACGCCGGGGTGCGGGGCCAGGGCCACGTCGAGGATGGATTCCAGGTCGACGCGGGTTTGCGGCTCCGCCAGGGGCAGCGGGCGGCCCTCGAAGGTCCCCCGGTAACGCTCGAAGCGCCGGGCGCTTTCCGCGGCGGCCTGGTCCAGCCGTTCGTTGCCCTGGCGCAGTTGCGCGCCGACGCCGCCCTCGAACAGCCCGAGCATGAGAAAGGCCAGCGCCCCGCACAACGCCAGGATCAACGCCCAGAGTCCGGCCAGGGCGGTGCGGAGGGAAAACTTCATCGGTTCTCGGGTGGCAATCGGGCGCGCTAACCCGCGCTGCCGCCACCCGCGCCCGATTTGGAGGCGAACGCGAAGAACGCCGCCACGGCCAGAAACAGAAAGGCCACCAGATGGTTCCAGGCCATTTTCTCCTTCAGGAACGTGACGGCGAAGACCACGAACACCGCCAGGGTGACCACCTCCTGGACGATCTTGAGCTGGAACCCGCTGAAGCCTTCCCCGAACCCGAGCCGGTTGGCGGGCACGGCGAAGCAGTATTCGACCAGCGCGATGGCCCAGGAAATCAAAATGGCCTTCCGCACCGACCAGGCGTGGCCATACTTCAGGTGCCCATACCAGGCGAAGGTCATGAAGACGTTGGAGAGGAGCAGGAGGAGGATGGTTCGCATCACGTTTAAGGGTTGGGGACGAGTTGGAGTGACAGGGGAAATATTTTTCCTAAACCGGGTTTGGCTCGGTGCTGAGACCAGCCGGGGGATTCTCCTCCGTCCGGGTTTCGGGCATGAGCAGCCCGAAGAACGCCAGCGCGCCGACGGCGAGGGCTGCCAGCGTCAGGAAACCCGCGTGGTAGCCGAAGCGGGCGATGACGAAGCCCGCGAGCAGGTTGCTCGCCGCCGCCCCCGCCCCGGTGGCCAGGGCGACGAGGCCCTGAGCGAGGTTGAAACGGCCTGTTCCTCGCATCAAGTCGGCGGCGATGACGACGGAGATCACCCCGAAGATGCCGGCCGCCACGCCGTCAAGAAGCTGGATGGAGACGACGCCGACCGGGCTGTCGGTCAACGTGAACAGGAACCCGCGCACGGGCAGCACGGCGAGGCCGACGAGGAAGATGGGCTTGCGCCCGACCCCGCGTTTCATGGCCCAGCCCACGGCCGCGGCCACGCCGATCATGACCAGTTGCGCGGCAATGATGCAGGCGCTCATGGCCGTCACGTCGGCGCCGGGGTGCTTCTCCGCGAGCACCTGCCCAGCCATCGGCAGCATCGCCGCGTTGCCGAGGTGGAAGAGGACGACGGAGGCGAGGAAGACGAGCAGGTCGCGCCGCTCGAGCAGGTCGCGGAAGGGCAGCGCGCGCCTGGATTCGCCCGGTTTGTCCTCGCCGCCCCCGGACTCGCCGCCGCGGGCGACCTCGTGGTCAATCTCTCCGGGTTTGATGAGGCAAACCACCGCCGCGCTGGCGATGGCGAAGAGGCAGACGAGGTAAAAAATCCAGCGGTAGCCGAAGCGCTGACCGAGCAGCCCGGCCAACCCAGCCGCGGCGAAGTTGCCGACGTGGTTAAAGCCCTCGTTGCGGCTGACCCGCGCCGGCAGCAGCCGGCGGCCGACCAGCCCGAGGCTCAACGCCGCCAGCGCGGGCGGGATGACGGCGGAGGCCGCCCCGAGCATCACTTGGCCGGCGAGCACCGTCGGCAGCTTCGGGAAGAAGACGATCAGCAAACAGCCCGCCGCGACCAGCAGCCCGGAGCCGGCGACGAGCAACCGCTTGACCTTGAGCGCGTCCACCAGCAGCCCGGCGGGAATCTGGCAAACGGCCGCGGCGATGGAACTTGCCGCCATCGCCAGGCCGATCTGCCCCGGCGCCCAGTGCTGGGACCCCTTGAGGAAGACGGAGAGATAAGGGCCGACCCCATCGCGCACGTCGGCCATGAGGAAGTTCAGCCCGTCCAGCCCGCGCAGGCTTTGCGCGGAGGGGGCAGGTTCGTCCGGGTGGTCCGGGGCGGCGGCAGCAGGTGTGTTCATGGCGGGCCGCGGCAACGGTTCGTCGCTCAGGCCCTCTGCAAACCCCGTGCCACCGGCGTGCGCCGGTCGGCCGCCTCCTGAACCCGCCCCGGGGCGCCGGGGTCGCCTCGCCCCGCTGGATGATGGCCGGACGCCGACTGTCCGATCCGCGGACGTTGACGCCGCGGACCGGGGCCGGACCCGGCGCGGGCGGCGGGCGTCCGACTACCGGACGGTCGGTGTCCGCTTTGCACCCGACCGCTGGGTTGCCAGGAAACCGCGTTGATTAGTAACCAGCTTATGGAAAACCGATTAAAGATAGTTCCAACGGTGGCACGGGGGATGCAAATGGAGTCGGTCGCAAGCGGCGCCGACGAGGCCCGCTTCGCCCTATTACCAACACCAAAACATCCACATGACATTCCACCGCCAACATCCCTACCCCCTGGCCGCCCTGGTCGCCGCGGGCCTCCTCACCGCCGGCTTCGGCATCAACCACCTCACCCCCACCGCCGCCGCCCCGGCCCAGGATGACCCGCCCCCGCCGCCCGCCGGCCCGCGCGGCGAGCGACCCCCGCCGCCCCGCGACGGCGGCCC
>CAXTFX010000257.1:0-6625 GCA_964243185.1 uncultured Chthoniobacterales bacterium | reverse complement strand
AACTGGTTCATGCCGGCGTTGGTGAACAGCAGGTTGGGCGAGCCCGGCAGCAGGGGCGCGGAGGGCACGATGGTGTGCTCCTTTTCCCGGAAGAAATTGAGGAACGATTGGCGGATCTCGGCGGCGGTCATGGAGGAGAGTGGGGAGTGGGAAGTCCGGGCACCAGACGATCCACAGGTGAAAAAGGCCAGTAGCGTGCCATAACTTTGCCTCTCCCGCACCGCGCTCGCCTTGGCATACCTTTTCCTCCCCATGCTTGAAACTGTCCTCCGCGAGTTGGAAGCCGCCGGACCCGCGCACGACGCCGCGGAGCCGGAGCGCCGCCGCAAGCGCCTGAACCTGGAGCGGGACACGGCGCGGCTGCTCCAGATGTTGGTCCTCCACGGCCGCTGCCGTCGCGTGTTGGAGATCGGCACGTCCAATGGGTTCAGCGCCCTGTGGCTGGCGGACGCCCTGCGGCGGATTTCCGGCGCCATGCCGCTCGTGACCATCGAGCGGGAGGCGGAGAAGGCGGCGGAGGCGCGCGCGAACCTCACCCGCGCCGGACTGGGGGACTGGGTGGACGTGCGCGTCGGGGACGCGACGGCGATTGTCGCCGGGTTGGAGGGGCCGTTTGACGCCGTGTTCTTCGACGCCGACCGGGTCTCCGCCCCGGAGCAGTTGCGGCTGCTGTTGCCGAGGCTGGCGCCCGGCGCGCTGTTGCTGGCGGACAACGCGCTCTCCCACCCGGAGGAGATCGCGGGCTACCTCGCGGCGGTGGCGGCGCTGCCCGGTTTCACGGCCCTGACCGTGCCCGTGGGCAAGGGGTTGCACGTCGCCTGCCGGGTGGCAGAGCCGGTGTTCTGAGGCGGCGGCGGGTAGGGCGGGTTATCCTTAACCCGCCGCCGTTGGGCGTGGTGGACGCGGGGCCGTTGATTGTTCGCGCCCGGCGGCGGCGGGTTAGGGGCAACCCGCCCTACCCGCCTAGGGAAACACGGCCCAGACTTCGACCTTGCGGTTGCGGGCCTCGTTCTGGGCGTCGAAGAGGTCGGAGCCGCCCATGCCGACGGCGTAGGTCACGTTGAGCACCTTGCCGCGCTCCTTCATCGCCGTCTGCACCGCCTCGGCGCGGGCGACGGAGGTTTTCAGGTTCGCCGTCGCGTCGCCGCGCTTGTCGGCGTAGCCGAGGATGACCAGCACGAGGGTGGGGTCTTCCACGAGCCGCTGGATGCCGGGGGTCTCGATGGCCTTGACGAGCAGGTCGTTCTCCCGGACGCCGAGCGTGGTCGTGCCGGTCTGGAAGGGGATGATCAGGATGCAGCCCATCCCGCGGGCCTTGTCCACGCTCAGGCGCAGCTTGTCCTTCTGCACGGGCGTCAGGTTGGGCATCCGGTCAATGCGCTCGAGCACGTCGGTGCGGGCCTTGGCGTTCTCGGCGCGGGTGGTGTCAAACGTCGGCTTGTCCACCACGCCCGTGTTCGGGTTGGCGGTGGGCATCGGGCCGGCGCGACCGCCACCCCCGGTCGTGCCCGGCCCCCCGGCGGGGTCCACCCCCGGGGCGGGGTCCAGGAACCGGGTCTTGGCGTAGTAGCCGCCGTAGCCCAGCCCGGCGAGCAGCAGGATCACGGGCAACGTTTTCAGGAACCGGTGTTTCACGTGGGAAACCAGGGGCTGCCCGCACTCCGGGCAGCGACCGTCGAGCGGCACCATCACGGTCTCGCCACTGTTGGCCAGCGAACAGCGCGGCCGGTTCTTACAGTGCCCGTAGGTGATTTGCGCCATCGTGGAAAAAGGAACGGGACGCGGGCGGCGCCCGGTCGCCTGCGCGGGGTGGACGGGCCGTGAGGGTCACCCTCCCGGGGGGCACTCCGACCGGCGGCGCGGGGGGGGGGACGGTCAACCGTCGTTGCCCACGGCGGCGGTCGGGCAGATCTCCAGGGCGCGCTGGGCGGCGTCGAGCTCCTCCGGCCCCGCGGGCTGTTTGAAGAAATAGACTTTGCTCTCGTCGGCGTTGTAACACATCAACGGCGTCGGCGTGCTCGGGCCGGCTTCGTCCAGGCAGACGTGACAGGGCGTGCAGGTGTCGTCCACATACCAGGGACCGGGGACGTTTTCAGCGAGTCGGATGGAGGCGTCAGCCATGAAGGATGGTGGTTGGTGAGGGTCGGAAGGTGCGGGTTCGCGGGCAGACTTGAAGCGAGAACCCGCGGTCCTGGCAAGACCCTTTTTGGAAAAGTGACCCCAGCCGGTTCAACGCGGCGGCGGGGGCGTCGGTCGGGCCGACCGGGAACGGAGCAGACGCTCAACTTGGCCCGGCTGGATCAGAGGGTTGTCCGAGTCGTCGGCCGGCGCCGGCGCGGGGGTCGGCGCGGGCACGGACTCCGGGGGGGACAGGGGCGGCGGGGTCGGGATGGGGGGCACGGGGCCGCCGCTGCCCCCACCGCCGCCGTCGCGGGGGCGGATGCCCCGGAGGCGCTCGACGGTGTCGCCCTGGAGGAGCGGGTTGTCCTCGGGTGTCGGCACGGGTGCGGGCGGGGGCAGGTTCAGGCTGGGCGGGGTGCGGTTCGGGTCCAGGGTGCGGAGGAGCCGCCGGGCCTCAGATTCCTGGAGGAGCGGGTTGGCGACGGCCGGGGCCGCGGGCGCGGTGCCAGGCTCGGCGGCGGTGTTCGTCGCCACGACCTCAACCGTCGGCCGGGTGGGGTCCACGAAGGGCGCGGGCGCGGCGAGCGGGTCGCCCGCCTGGGTCAGCAGCGTCCAGGTGCCGGCGGCCCCGCCGTGGCGGGAAACGATGTCGGCCACCCGGTAGGGGGTGCCGTCGCGGTGGCGCAGGAAGGGGCGCATCTCGTCCAGGTGGAACGGCCGGGAGCCGCGGCGGCCGAAGACGACCGTCTGCTGGCCGGTCTCGTCCGTCACCCGGTCGCGGTCCAGTCCGCGGGAAACGGCCTGGGCCTCGCCGTGCCGGATCGGGAACCGGGCGACAAGCCGCGGGGCGGGCCGCGGGGCGAAGCCCATGTGCTCGGGCACGGTGTCGGGGGAAACGAGCTGGACAACCTTCAGGCCGTTCTTGCCGTCGGCGACGAGGGCGAACATGGAGGCGTTGACGCTGCCGACCTGCACGGCGCGGGCGTCGTTGAGCTCGCCGTCGGCGTTGAACATCTGGAACAGCCGCGGGTGCTCCGGCCGCTCGATGTCCACGATGGCCAGCCCCTCCCGGCCGTTGGGGACGTAGGCGTAGGTGCGCGCGAGGTAGAGCTTGCCGGCCGCCGCCAGCGGCAGCCGCGCGACGGGCACGGGGGCCGCCGGGTCGGTGAGGCGGAACACCTTCAGCCCCTCCTCGTCCGTGGCGAACCCATACTGGAACTGCACCGCGAACGCCCGCGGGCGGCGCAGGAAGTCGCCCGTGTAGCGGCCGACCAGCCGCGGCTCCATCGGGTTGGCGACGCTGACGACGAACAGCCCGGCCGGCGCGGTGACATACAGGTTCGAGCCGGCCGCGACGAGGTTGGTGGCGCCCGCGAGCAGGCCGTCGGGGTTAAACGTGAGCGTTTTCTTGAGGAAATTGTTGTCCGGCGCACCGTCCACGAGCGTGGCGACGTCCATCACGACGAGACCCTCGACGGTATCCGTGCCGTAGGTGAAGCCGTAGTAGGGCGGGATGGGCTGCTCCTCGTTTTCGGGCAGGTGTTTCCGCAACGGGTCCAGCCCGAGCGTGCTCGGCAGCGCCAGGGCGGTGGCGATGCCCTTGGTCGGGACGTGCATGTTCTGGCCCCACGGCGAGACGGGCGAGGTGTTGAAGCGTTCGCTGAAGCCCTTGTTGTCAATGTTGCCCACGTCATAGACGCGGAACCCGTCCTTGCCGCCGGCGGTGTAAAGGAACTCGCCGCGCAGGGTCAGGTCGCGCAGGTCTTTGGCCTCGTGCTCGTAGGCGGTCTTCAGTTCGCCCTTGGCCGCGAGGTGTTTCTGGTAGTTGTCGGGATACGCGATCCGGTGCAGGTGGCTGCCAAACGCCGCCTGGGGCTCCTCCTGCTCGGTCCAGACGATGGCGTGGACGCCGCCCTCGCCGGCGCCCACCCAGGTGTAGCGGCCGAAGAAGTTCACCGTGCCCGTGCCGAAGCCGAGCAACTGCGCCATCCAGGCGTTGTTGTCGCCGCCATTGGACAGGTGGCAGTCCGTGCAGCCTTTCGTCGTGCCGACGCTGCTCGTCGTGTGCGGGAAATGGGGGTTGAACGCCTGCCCGCTGTAGCCCTCCGCGGAAACGGTCTGCTGTTGCGAGTAAACCCATTCGCGGTTCGAGTTCTGGCTGCCGACGACGACGGCGCTCGAGGAGCGAATGACGGCCATGCGATGCTTTTTCGTCGTGGCGTCAATGCCCAGCATGAAGACGTCGTCGCGCACGACCTGCGGGTTGTAGGTCGTGAAGTTCCGGTCCGTGACCCCCTCGTATTTATTGAGCGGCGCACGCTGGTTGGCCTTCATCGGCAGGTGGCAGCCGAAGCAACTCGTGGCCCAGGAAGTGTGGCAAACCTGGCAGGCGATGGACTCGTTGTTGTGGGCCAGCGTCGCCCGGCGGGCGGCGGCCCCGGCGGGCAGGTCGCCCCACGTCCGGCCGTCGCGGTGGAGCGTCTTCGCATACGCCGACTTCGGATTATAGTTCGGCGAGATCGGGTCCAGCGTGTCAATGGTCTGCTTGACCTCCCAACGTTTGTTGGGGTCCATGTTAGAATATTGATACAACGCGCGGCGGACGCCCTGCTTGACCGTCTTTTGCCCGGTCGTCGGGTCCGTGACGATTTGCTCCGGCAAGAGCACGTCCTCCCACGTGAACCGCGGGCCGAACGGCGTCACGCTGTCGGCGATGTTGATCCTGCCGCCGTTGCCGCTGGTCCGCAGCGTCGGGCGTTGGTCGGCCGTGCCGTGGCAGTCTATACACTCGATGGAGGTCGCCGCGCGGGGTTCACCGTAGAGGGTGCCGTCGCCGTGCGTGTCTTGCAGGAAGTGACAGTCGCCGCACTGCATTCCTTTCTCTAAATGAATGTCTTTCAGGTGAACCGCCTTCGCCCACTTGTCGCGGTCGTTGGGTTCGATCCGGCGGTCGTCCCGGTCCAAGAGGTTGCCGTGTTTATCCTTCTTGAAAACCCCGCGGAACACCCAGCCGTGCGAGTGGTAGTCGGCGAACTGCGTGTGCTTTAACTGCGGGTTCAGTTCGGAAACCTTTTCCAGAAAGTTCCGGTCGCCCCACAGCCCGCGCGCGGCGGCGGCCTCGGGGTTCGCCAGCGTCGCGCGGACCAGCTCCTCGTCCGTCGGGTTCTTCTGCACCGCGGGATACATCACCTCGCCGTCGGATTCCTGGTCCCACCAGGTGTAGCCGAGATACGGGTTCACGAAGAGGTTGCCCTGGTGCATGTGGCAGCTCATGCACTGGCTCGAAGGGATCGAGCGGGTGAACGAGTGCGCGATGGGATGGCCGCGCTCGTTCTTGGGGATGGTTTGGTCCTTTGTAAATGACAGCCCCTGGTGCCCGTATTGGCTCCAGAACCCGGAGTTCGTCGGCGAACGGTCGTTGGCGTAGATGACGTGGCAGGCCGAGCACCCGCTCTGGCGGAAATCGCCGGGGTGGTCATTGGAACCCATCACCGAGAGCAGCGGGTCGTTGAGCCGGGTCTTCTGGAGGCCGAGGAACACCGGGTCCGTGCGGATGCCCGAGCCGTAGCCGCGGGCGGACAGGCGCTTGGCGGGCAGGCCGGGGCGCTCCAGCGGCTCGGGGTCGCCGAGTTGGAGGGGTTTCTCCTGCCCCTTCTCGAAGACGCGCAGGATGTTCCCCGGCTGGGAGAGGTTGAAGCGCGGCAACGGGTCGAGGAACGGCAGGACGCCGCGCTGCTGCGTCATCTCCGGGGTGACGGGGAACGGGTTGGTGACCCGCACCGGGGCGCCGGTGGGCGAGGTCTGGGCCTGGCCGAAACGGTAGTTCTTCAGGAAATAACCGCCGTTGTTGTAGAGCGCCGCACCCCAGAGCATCGCGCCGTGGGTCATCATGGAATTGGCGACGTGCTCCAGGCTCTTCTGGTGGCACAGGCCGCACGCCTGGTCGGCCACGCGCAGGTCGCCGGGGTTGACGAATCTGATGAACTCCGGGCTTTCCTGACCGAGCAGGGTCGGGGCGTTCTCCGGGTTGGCGGCCGTCAGCCAGTAATCCGGGTTCTTCGGCTGGACGTGCGCGTCCCATTTGCCCAACCCGCGCTGGGCGTTGCCCCCGTGGCAATCCGTGCAGCCGAGGACGACGGCGGCGGAGCGGTGCATGGGCTCGACGCCCTGGTGACACTCCAGGCAGCCGGCGCTCTTGGCGTTGGCCTCCGCCTGGGTCTGGTCAATCCAGTTGCGCGCCGGCAGCCCGATCCGGGAGCCGCGGGACGCGCCGTTGGCCACGGAGATCGCCGGCCCCAGCCCGTTGCCCGTGCGCTCGCCCAGGGGCGCGGCCGGGGTCGGGAGGACAACCGCCGCCGGGATGGACGGCGTCAGCCCCGGCGGGTTGGCGGAATCTGGGAACGCGGGTCGGCCGCTGATGATCGGCGGCGGGGTGGCGTCCGGCGGCGGCGGCTCCCCCAGGACGGTCGGGGGCGGGATCGGCGGCGGCAGCGCGGGGGATGTC
>CAXTFX010000256.1:0-6646 GCA_964243185.1 uncultured Chthoniobacterales bacterium | reverse complement strand
GTCGTCGTTTTGCCCCGATCAAACGCCGGTGTATCTCCTCCCTCGTGCCGGCCGACCCTTACCAAGTCCAACTCGACGTTTTCTCCGGGCCGCTCGACCTCCTGCTCTACCTCGTGCGCAAGGAGGAGATCGAGATTTACGACCTGTCCCTGGAACGGTTAACGGCCGGGTTCATGGAATACCTCCAGGAAAACCTCGCCCGGCTCGACCTCGACGTGGCCGGCGATTTCGTCGCCACCGCCGCGAACCTCATCTACCTGAAAAGCCGCCGCCTGCTCCCGCCAGAACAGCGGCCCGGCGGGGCGGACGCCGACGGCGCGGAGGACGAGGAAGATCCCCGCTGGGAGCTCATCCGCCAACTGCTCGAATACAAGAAGTTCAAGGACGCCGCCGGCCACCTCCAGGAGCGCGAGGGCGCCCGGTTGGAGCTCTTCGCCCGGCCGGAAGCCGCCGCCCGCGAAGACGCCCGCGCGACGGCGGAGGCCCTCAGCGCCCTGGAAGGCGGGCGCAACCTGGGGGAAGTCAGCGTGCTCGACCTCATCGCCGCCTTCCAGCGGGTGTTGAAGAAGATCGCCGCCCGGCAGGCCGGGGCCGGGGTGCAGACGGTCGTGGAAGAGGCGTTTACCGTCGCGGACAAGATCGAGGAGCTCCTGACGTTAATCCGGGCGGAAGGCGTCACCTCGCTGCGGTTTGAACACCTGTTCGCGCAGGCCCGCTCGCGCACGGAAGTCGTCGTGACGTTCCTGGCGCTGCTGGAACTCGTCCGGCTCAAACGTTTGCGCGTGGCCCAGTCCGACCCGTTCTCGGAAATCTTTATTTTTCGGCAGGCGGAGTTTGACTTTACGAACACCATTTAGCGGTCCATGTTAGGAGCGGTTAACATCCCGCCCTTCCCGTTGTCCGCATGACTCTTCCGCAAGTGCTCGAGGCCTTGCTGCTCGCTGCGCCCCGCCCGCTGTCGGTCGCGGAGATGCGCGCCGCGCTCAAATCGGCGGCCGAGTTCACCGAGGAAGCCTCCGCCGCGGCGCTCGCCCGCGCCCGGGACGGGGAGCTAACGGCCGCCCTGGAGGAGCTGGCGGAGCGTTACCGGGAGGGGGGGCACGCCTTCCAGCTCACCGAAACCGGCGCCGGCTGGCAGCTCGCCACGGCGGCGCCCTTCGCCCCCTGGGTGCGCCAGCTCTACCCCGAGAGCCGCCCGACGCGCCTGAGCGCCCCGGCGCTGGAAACCCTGGCCGTCATCGCCTACCGCCAACCCATCGCCCGGTCCGACATCGAGGCCGTCCGCGGAGTGGACGTGGGCGGCGTGGTCCAGACGCTCCTGGACCGCGCGCTGGTGCGGATCGTCGGCCGCGCCGAGCACCTCCCCGGCCGGCCGATCCTGTATGCGACGACGGAGTTTTTCCTGGAACACTTCGGGCTGCGCTCGCCGGATGAACTCCCGAATTGCGAGGAGTTGCGGCGCGTGCCGTTGCCGACGGCGGCGACCGAAGCGGCGGCGGCGCCGTAGTTTTGTCCGCCGATTACGCAGATTACTGATGGGGCGGAGAAAGGCTTAAGACGCGGTTGACCTAAACTCCGAACCACCTTCTGAAAATCTGCGGAAATCTGCGTAATCTGCGGACAAAATCCGACGTGACCGATATCCCCTCCCCCGACCTCCGCGAGCTGCGCCAGCAGATTGACGCGCTCGACGACCGCCTCATCGCGTTGTTGAACGAACGCGCGGAACTCGTTCACGCCGTGGGCGACGCCAAGCGGGCCGCCGGCCTGGAAATCTACGCGCCCGAACGCGAGGAGCAGGTTCTCGCCGCGCTGACCGCCAAGAGCCGCGCCCAGCACGGCCGGCTCCCCGCGGAAAGCGTCCGGGCCATTTACCGCGAGATCATGTCGGCGGCCCTGGCGCTGGAAAAGGACCTCGCCATCGCCTTCCTCGGCCCGCCCGCCACCTGGACGCACCAGGCCGCCCGCGCCAAGTTCGGCGCCAGCGTCCGCTACGCCCCGCAGCCCTCCATCGCCGACGTGTTCGACGCCGTGGCCCGCGGCCGGGCGGACTACGGCGTCGTGCCCATCGAGAACTCCACTGAAGGAGCGGTCAACCACACGCTGGACGTGTTCATTGACAGCCCGTTACGCATTTGCGCCCAGATCGCGCTGCCCATCGAGAACAACCTGTTGGCCAAAGTGCCCCGCACGGACATCCGCCGGCTGTTCTCCCACCCGCAGGTCTTCGGCCAATGCCGGAACTGGCTCCGGGCGAACTTTCCGGCCGCGGACCTGATCGAGGTCTCGAGCACGGCCCGCGCCGGGGAACTCGCCGCCGCGACCGACGACGCCGGCGCGCTGGGCGGACGCATGGTCGGGGAACTCCACGGCCTGAGCCTGTTGGAGATGGGCATCCAGGACCAGGCCGACAACCGCACCCGCTTCCTGGTCATCGGCCCGCGGGACTGCCCGCCGACGGGCCACGACAAGACCTCGCTGATGTTCGGCGTCCCCGACCGGGCCGGCGCGCTGCTGACCGCGCTGGAGCCGTTCCGCGAGGCGGGCATTTCCCTCAGCAAGATCGAGAGCCGGCCCTCCAAGCGCAAAGCCTGGGAATACGTCTTCTTCGTGGACGCCGAGGGCCACGCGGAGGACGACACCCTGCGGGCGGCGCTGGAGGAGCTGCGCCGGTGCTGCTCGTTCCTGAAGATTTTGGGGAGCTACCCGAACGTCTAACGTTCCGGGCGACGGCCTCCTCGAACCGGGGCGGAATTTGTCGTTGCCAACGTCGACGGCGTTGGTCAACATGGCCGGCAGCCCGGCAACTCGTTCTCTACAGATAGGACCAGCCGGCGGCTGAGTTCCAACAACCGCCGCTTGCGTTCGAGGTCCGCGGGCAGCGGCAGTTGGGCCACGCCGATGAGCCGGCGCATGATCTCCACGCCGGCCAGCCGCCAGGCCGTTTCCTGATCAAATTCCCCGGCCGGGGGCCGGTAGCGGGCCAGGAAACGCTCCGGGAGCGCGGGCGGCTGGTCCGCCAGGTGCAGGTGCGCCAGCGTCGTGCCCACGTCGAACGCCGCGTCCCCCCAGAAGCCGAACTCCGGGTCAATGACCCGCACGCCGCCGCCGGCCGGGCGCAGCCAGCTTCCGGGGAAGAAGTCCCCGTGGACCAGCGTCTTGCCGTCGTCGCCGTGGAGGTAACGCTCCCCCAGCGCGCGCACCGTCGCGACGTAGGCGGCGTCGTCCCGCAGCGGGGCGGCCGCCGCGGCGAGGCCCGGCGTGTAGCCGTCGAGGTCCAGGCCGTTGTCCGGGCGCAGCGGCAGGTCGAAAATGTGCGTGTGGTTCAGGGCGCGCATGGCCCGGTTGGTCAACGGCCCCCCAGTCGTCTCGCCCGTCGGCCGCGGGACGGCGTGCAGGGCGGTGAGGTAGTCCGCCAGGGCGTCGAGCGTTTCCCCGTCGAGGGTCGCCGCGTTCCCGGCGGCGTAGAGCGGGAAGAAATCGCGCGCCTCGCCGAGGTCCTCCAGCGCGAGCAGCCGGGCGTCGGCGTCCACCCAGCGCAGGCGCGGCATCCGGTCGGCGACGGCGGGGGTTCCCGCGGTCAGCCCGTAGAACCGGGCTTCCACCAGAGCGCGGTCCCGCGGGGCGGCGATGGTGGGGTATTTTTCCACCCACGGGCGAGATTGCTTCAGGATGAACGAGTTTCCCACCGTGGTCCGCACGCGCACCACGCAGTTCATGTTCCCCTCCCCCGCCCGAGCGGCGGCGAGGACCCGCTCCGCCGGCGCCAGCCGACCGTGGTCCGCGAGGTAAGCCCCGAGCGCGGGCGCATCCGCCGGGTCCAGGAAGAAGCTGCCGGGATGGGCGCGGGAATATTCGGCTCGGTCCACGGCTCGGACAAAACGGGCGCTGCCCCCCGGAAGTCAAGGCCGCGCCAAGCGCGGAATGACGAATGACAGATGACGAAGGATGCTCGCAGCCACCCTCTTTCCTTTGGTCATTTGTCATTCGTCATTCGTCATTTCCCTCCCATGCCCCGCTACCCCCTCCTGCGCCCCGACGCCCCGCCCCAGCCCCCGCCGGGCGGCTGCGCGCTGGCGATGATGATCAAGGCCCCCCGCGCCGGGGCCAGCAAAACGCGGCTCTGCCCGCCGCTGCGCCCGGAGGAATCCGCGGCGCTCTCGGGCTGTTTCCTGCGGGACACGACGGCCAACATCGCCGACGCCGTCCGGGCGCTGCCGCCGGGTGCCGCGCACGGGGTGGCCGTTTATACCCCCGTCGGGGCGGAAGCGGCGTTCGACGGGCTGCTGCCGGCGGGGTTCGCGATGCTGGCCCAGCGCGAGGCCGGCTTCGGGGAACGGCTCCGGGGCGCGGCGGAGGACCTCCTGGCCGTGGGGTTCGCCTCCCTCTGCCTGATTGATTCGGACAGCCCGACGCTGCCGCCGGGGGCGTTGCGGGCGGCCGTGGCGGCCCTGGCCCGGCCGGGGGAACGGCTGGTGCTCGGGCCGAGCGAGGACGGCGGTTACTACCTCCTCGGCCTGCCGGCGGCGCACCGGCGCGTGTTCGAGGACGTTGACTGGAGCACGGAGCGGGTCGCCGGGCAGACCCGGGAGCGGGCGGCGGAAATCGGGCTGCCCGTGGAAGTCCTGCCGACGTGGTATGACGTGGACGACGGCCCGACGCTGCGGAGGTTGTGCGAGGAGCTCTTCGCGCCGGAAACCTTCCCGCACCGGGGCGGCTACGGGGCGCCGGTCACGCGCGCGTTCCTGGCGGACCGGCTGGCCGCCGAGGGTCGCGAACGCCTCTGGCCGGAAGCCCGAGGCGACCGATGAAGGAGCGCGGCACGCTGGGGGCACTCGCGGCGTTGGGCGTCGCGGAGTTGCTCGTTTGCCTCTACGGCGCGCACGCCCAGGGCCACCACCGGATCAACACGGCCTACGGCGCGGCGCTGGTCCAGGCCGTCCCCTACGCGCTGGCGGGTCTGCTCGTCTGGCGGGCGGTGCCGGGACGTTCCCTGTTCTGGACGGCGGCGGGTTTTGCGCTGGCCTTCCGGCTCGTGGCCGGGTTGGGCACGACGCCGTATCTGTCCACGGACGTTTACCGCTACGTCTGGGACGGCCGGGTGCAGGCGGCGGGCGTCAACCCCTACCGCTACCCGTCCAACGACCCGGCGTTGGCGCCCCTGCGGGACGCGGAGGTCTTTCCCCGCCTGAACCGGCCGGACGCCCGGACCATCTATCCCCCCGGCGCGGAGGCGTTGTTCTTCGTGGCCAGCGGGTTCGGCCGGGGCGGCGTCGGGACGGTGCGGGTGGCGATGGTGCTCCTGGAGGTTCTCGCGCTGTGGGCCCTGGCCCGGTTGCTGGACGGGTTTGGGCTGCCCCGCCAGCGGTTGCTCCTCTACGCCTGGCACCCGCTGCCCGTCTGGGAGTTCGCCGGCAGCGGCCACGTGGACGCCGCCGTGGTCGCCGGCCTCGCGCTGGCGCTGCTGGCGGTGCATCGGAACCGGGCGGGGCTGGCGGGCCTGGCGCTGGCGGGAATGACGCTGGTGAAGCTGTTCCCCGTCGCGCTGTTCCCGGCGCTCTACCGGCGCTGGGGCTGGCGTCTGCCGGCGGCGTTGGCGGGAACGGTCGCGGCCTTTTACGGGCCGCACCTGTGGGCCGTGGGTTGGCGCACGGTGTTCGATTTCCTGCTCCACGGCTACGCGGCGGAGGAAGGCATTGACAACGGCGAACGGTTCTTCGGGCTCGCCCTGGCCCAACGGCTCACCGGGCGGACGCTGCCGTCGGGAGCGTTTCTGGCGTTCGCGGCGCTCGTGCTCGGGGGGCTGGCCGGGTGGTGCCTCTGGAAGCCCGGCCGGGATGCCCTCAGCCCGGTGCGGCGGGCGGCGGGGCTGGTCGCGGCGTTCAACGTCCTGCTCTCGCCGGGTTACGCCTGGTATTTCGCGTGGCTGGTCCCGTTCCTGGTGTTCCTGCCGCGGCCCTCGCTAGTCTGGCTGACGTGCGCGAGCTTCGTCCTCTACGCGAATTGGTTGCACACGCGGGTGGAGGATTTTTTCGTCATCAACTGCGTGCTCTACCTGCCGCCGGCGGCGTTGGCCCTGGGGGAAACGTTCTGGATACGGACGCAGCGGCGCAGGTAGGGCGGGTTATCCCTCACCCGCCGCCGTTCTCGGTTTCGACGCGCCTTCCCGCGGCGGCTTGAGGATGAGCCGCCCTACCCGCCGCGTTGCATCCGTGGCTAATTGACCCCATGAAGCCCGCCGTTCTCCTCGCCGTCCTCCTCGCCGCGCCGTGCGTTCTCCACGCCCAGACGGAAACGCCCCCGCTCTGGCGCGTTTACGAACAGTCGCTCCGGGGCGCGAAATACGTGGACCTCACCCACACGATCACCCCGGCCATCCCCGTGTGGAGCGGCTTCGGCCCGTCGCGGTCCACCCGGACGGTCAACCCGAAGACCGGTCAGCCCTACGCCTACGACCCCGACGGTTTCGAGGCCACGGCCTACACCTTCTCTACCGACCAGCTTGGCACCCAGCTCGACCCGCCGGCGCACTGGAACCCGGACTTCCCGGCCATCGACGAGCTGCCGGCGACGTTCTGCGTGCGCCCGCTGGTGGTCATTTCCATCGTCGCACAGGTCGCCAAGGACCCGGGTTACGCGCTCGGGG
>CAXTFX010000255.1:0-6657 GCA_964243185.1 uncultured Chthoniobacterales bacterium | reverse complement strand
CCCGCGGCGTTGTTCTGACCGCCCTCCCCGCCGGACTGGAAGGTGACGAGCTTGGCCTGGGCCAGGGCGTTGGCGATCACGGGCACCAGTTCGGGCAGCATCTCGATCTGGCGGTAGCGGAAATAGTTCTCCCCGCCGGCCTGCGCGACGGCCTCGTTCACCCGGCGGATGCTCTCCGCGTTGGCCGCGGCCACGGTGGTGATGCGGATGGCCTCCGCCTGCGCGCTGGCTTCCGCGGCGATGCGGACGGCTTCGGCGTTGGCCGTGGCCTCGGCGATCTGGGTGGCCTTCAACTCGCTGCCGCGCTGGCCGGCCAGGGCGTCCTGCTTGCGGGCCTCCGCCTCGGCGATGAGCGCGGCGTTGGCCAGGCGGGTCTGGGACAGCTCGCGCTCCTTGTCGGAGATGGCCCGCTCGGCTTCGAGCTGGGCTTCCTTGGCGCGGCGGGACTGCTGGGCGGAGACGATGTCGGCACCCGCCTTGGCCTCGGCGACGGCCTCGCGGCGCTTGGTTTCGGCGATCTCCTGCGCCTGGAGCTTCTTGATCTCCGCCTCGGCGACCAGGGCCGCGTTGGAGGCGCGGGTCTGCTCCAACTCGCGGTTGGAGTCGGAGATGGAGCGTTCCGCGGTGATCTTGGCTTCCTGCGAGCGCCGGGCCTGCTGGGAGGCGACGATCTCGGCGTTGGCCGCGGCCTCGGCGGCGCTCATGCGGCGGCGAGCCTCGGCGACCTCGCTCTGGACTACTTTGATGTTGAGCGAGTTGAAGATCAGCCCGAGGTCGGTCAACTCCCGCGAGCAGGCCTTGCGAATGATGATGGCGAGCGGGTCGTCGTCGTCCTCGGCGACCTGCACGGCGAGCCGGCTGTCCACGAGCACGGGGACGGCAGGCGTGGGCGTGGGCAGGGCAACGCCCAGGGCGGGGCGCGGGGCGGTCTTGGCGGAGAAGAGCTGGTCGTGGGTGAGGAGGTTGACCGCCCGCCGGCCCGAGGAGGAGAGCAGGTCAATCAGGGTGGACATCTGCTCGTCGCCGGCCTTGGCGAAGAAGCGGTTCGCCGCCGTGCGGATGAGCCCGTCGGTGTCGCCGACGGAGACGATGGCGCTGGCGAGCACGCGCACCTTGATCGGCTGGGGCACGCCCTGGGCATCTATGTCCGCCGTCTGGTCGGTGATGTCGAGGTCCACGTTGATGGCCTTGGAGGACAACGACGAGCCGTTGGTCAGCAGGGGAATCTCGTAAGACTTCCCCGGTCCGCGGTAGATGCGCGTCGCCCCGCCCCACCAGGTGACGATGCGGATGGTGCCGGCCATCACGTCCCGCAGGAACAGGCCGACGATGGCGGGGATCAGGATGAAAACGGCGAGGAGGACGACGGCGAGGCCGATGAGGAATCCGGGGTTCATGGAAGTGGGAAGTGGGAACTCGGAAACGGGAAAGATGGAAAATGTCGCCCAACGAAGCGGATGGCGGGCAGTGGGTTCAACTTCCCGCTTCCGCCTTCCCGCTTCCCACTTTGGAAACGGAACAGCGGTTGCGCCTCTCGTCCACCGCGCGCACGAACAGCCGGTCCCCGGCCCGCACGCGCCGGCCGGCGGCCCGGTCCTCCGCGCAGAGCGTGCCGAGGAGCTGGCGGGATTGGCCGTCGAGCTCGACGGAGATCAGCCCGTCGCCCGCCGCGTCGAAGTTCGTCACCGCCTGGCCCTCTTCGAGCACGAGGCTTTCCAGCGTGCGGGCCGGCTGCGAGGCGAAGTTGAACAGCGTCCGCCACACGGGCTGCACCACCAGCCGCTCGAAGGCCCACGCGCCGCCCGCCGCCAGCACCGGCAGCACCCAGGCCGGCCGGCCGACGAGCAGCGGGCGCAGCGCCAACCCGGCGGCGCCGAGGCCGAGCAGCAGGCTGGAGAGGACCCGCGGGGAGAGCAGCGTGAGCAGCCGGGCGGTCGGGTTCACGCCGTGGACATGAGGACCGCGGCCGGCCCCGTGGTGCGAATGACCATGGCCGTGCCCGTGGTGATGGTGCCCCAGCCCGGAGAGCGCCATGAGGAGCAACCCGCCGAAGCCGGTGCAAAGAAGGAGCAGGTAGGGGTCCATCGGGCGGAGAACCGCGCGCCGACGGGAGCTTAAGGCCGGGGGCCGGGGCTTGTCCAGGTCGGCGGCGGCCGGGGGGGAACGCAACGCCCTTGCCGACTCCGGCCTACGGCGTCCCGCGCTGCTCGGGTCCCATCGTTTTCGGGGCCGCGTCGCGGGCCGGGAGCGCCAGGGGCACCGCGGAGGGGTCCAGGAGGATGCCCTCGTCGGCGGCGAAATCCGCGAGCGCCTGGTCGGCCAGGGCCTTTTGCTCGGCCTCCCGGACGTGGACGCCGGAGAAGTCCAGCGAGTCTCGGGCCACCCGGGCGCGGCCGGCGGCCCGCTCGCGCCGCTCGTCCACGATCTCCGTGAGGCGGTGTAACGTTTCCCCCGCCCCGCCGATCTGTCCGATCATGCCGCTGGCCATCTCGTTCAACTCGGCCGTGGCCTGCTTGACCTTGAGGTCGCTCAGGGAGTTCTTCAGGGCGTCGAGCTTCCGTTGGGCCCCGCTCACGGCGACCTCGCGGGCACGGACGAGTTCCTGGTAGGTGCGTTCGGCGCCCTCGGCCTGGGTGCGGTTCTCCTTCAGCTCGCCGGCGACGGCCTGGAGGCGCAGGGCGTGTTGGGCCGCCAGCTCGTGGTTGCCCGCGCGCAGGTGGGCGGTCGTCTTGGCGCGGAGGTCTTTTTCCTCCGCTTCGAGGCGGCGGACCTGGACGATGAGCCGTTCGCACAAGCCGGCGTGGCTGGCTAGCCCCTGGTTGAAGTTGGCGATCTGCTTGCGGAGGTGCTCCTTTTCCAGGGCGAGCAGGGCCTCGGGGTTCTGGCCTTCGAGGTTGGAGACGAACCGGCCGAGGAAACCGCGGAGGAGGTTGGTTAAGCGTCGAATCATGGCGGGAAGGATTTAGCCACAAAAGGCGCAAAGGGCACCAAAGAGAAATTCGCGCCCCGGAGGGACGACCGCCGGGTCGTCCGCCGTCTTCGGAACCGGCGCGTTCTCCACGGCGGCGGACGACCCGGCGGTCGTCCCTCCGGGGCTATTCCAGCGCCTGCCCCGTGGCGCCCGCGGCCGGCTGGATGCCCAGCAGACGCGCCACGGTCGGGTGCAACTGGTCCCAGCGCACCTCGCCGAGGTCGCGCCCGCCGCCGTGGTCGCCGCCGGAGCGCCACAGGAAGCAGGGGCCGAACATCTCCGGGTTTTCCTCCACGGCGTAACCGTGCATCCCGTGCAGCTTCCCCGGCGCCGTGTCCACGACGGTGGCGGCGGCGGAGTGGTCGAAGGTGTAGCCCCGTTCGCAGAACACCACGAGGTCACCCGTGCGGGTCGGGTGCCGGTAGCCCCAGGCGTCGGGGAGGGTCTCGCGGCGGTAAACCTTCAGGAATGGGAACGCCCGGAGCTTCTCCTCCCACCCGGTCAGGACGGCCGCGCGGGCATCCGCGGCGGCGGGGGGTTCCACCGGGACGAAGACGTGGCCGGCGTTGCCCACCTGCACGACGACCGGGTCGCGCGGGCCGGGCGGACCGGCGGTGGAAAGCCGCCGGGGCAGGCCGAGCGCCTTTTCGAGGCTGACGAGGTGGTCCACCGGGGACATCCCGTGGTCGGTGGTGAGCAGGAGCACGAACTCGCCGCGGGGGTTCGTTGCCCGCCAGAGGTCCCGCGCGGCGTCGAAGAAGTGGGCCAAGGTGGCGTCGAGGTGCTCCATCGCGGGGGTGATCTCCGGGGCGTCCGGCCCGAGGGTGTGCCCCACGCCATCGGTGGCGTGGACGTAGGCCATGAGCAGGCGGAGCGGGCCGTCCGGGGAGCTCGCCGGGTCCGCGCGCCAGGTTTCCAGGAGGTGATCGAGGCGCTGCTCGTCGCTGGGAACGTTGTCGAAACGGTCCCCGGAGTAGGCCGCGCGCACCGCGCCGCTCTCGTTCTGGGACAGGGGCCAGTCGTAAACCAGCGTCCGCACGCCTTGGGCCGTCGCCGTCAGCCAGATGGGCTCGGCCTGGAGCAGGGCGGCCTCGGCCGGGTAGCGGGCCTCGCGGCGGGTGGCCGTGTCGTAGAATGAGTTGCCCGTGACCCCGTGCCGCTCGACGGGGACGCCGGTAGCCTGCGAGCAGTGGCTCGGGAAGGTGATGGGCGGGAACACCGGCCGCAGCCGCCGGCTCCAGGCGCCCTCCGCCATCAGCCGTCCGAAGAAGGGGAGCTTCCCCCGCTCGAGGTAGTCCGAGCGCACCCCGTCCAGGCTGATCCAGACCACCGTGCGGGGCGGTGGCGGCGCCTGCTGCGCCCGGAGGCGGGCGGGACCGAGCGCGGCCACGGCGAGGGCCATTAACAACGGGAAGGAGCGAACGATCATGCGTGGGGGGGCGGAACCGGCGGAGGTTACACCGGATTCGCCGGGGGTCTCGTCCCGGGTGGGCAGAGCCGGCCGCCGTGCCCGCGGGCCGGGGTCGCGGCGGAGGGAACCGAAGGCAGGTTCGCGGGGGAAACGCGAATTGAAGACGGCGGGCCGTTTACCGTCTCTTCTCCCCGCTTTCTTTGTTTTCCCGCGGGTTTCGCGGGCAATGCCTTCTCCTTTCACCCTAAACTCCGCCGTGCTCCCCCGCCGAACCACTTTCCTCCCCCTGGGCCTGCTCCTGCTCGGGTGGCTCCCCGTGGTGGTCCCCGCCCGGGACGCCGCGGAGGCGCCGGCGCCGGGTTGGGTGGCGGGGCTGGACGCCGGGGTGCCCGGCCCCCTGCCGGCGCCGCGGGCGTTCCAAGCCGTTTACCGGATGCGCTGGGGCAACGTCGAAGGGGCGCGCGCGGAGGTGGACTTCCGCCCCGGCCCCGGTCCCGGCGAGGCGCAGACCCGCGTGGACGCCCACACGCAGGGTTGGGCGCGGAACCTGTTCGAGATGGACGCCCTGACCCTGTCCGTCGTGCGGCTCGACGGCCTGCGGTCCGTGCGCGTGGACCAGACCGAGAGTCGGTCCAAGCGCCGGGACGTTTACCACCTCGCCTTCGAGGACGGCCCGCCGCCGGCCGCCGTCCGCTCCCACCGCAAGGCCGAGCCGCCCGGCGCCCCCGAGCGGTCCGACGGCTCCGAGAAGCGGTTCGTTTACCCCGGCCTGCGCGACATGAACACGGCGTTCCTCGTCCTACGCAGCCTGCCGCTGGAGAACGGCGAGCGGCACACCTTCGTGGTGATGACGGCCAAGTCGCCCTACCTCGCCCGCGTGCGGGTGATCGGCCGGGAGACGGTCACGACGCCGGCGACCGGGCGCCAGCCAGCCATCGCGCTGGAGCTCGGCCTGGAGAAGATTGACACCGCCACGGGCGCCCTCAGGCCGCACAAGTTCTTCAAGGGCGCCCGCGTCTGGTTGGGGGACGACGCCGACCGGATGCTCCTGCGCGCGGAGTCGCAGATCTTCATCGGGCGGGTTTCGATGGAGCTGGAGCGGGTGACGCATTAGCTGCCGGCGGCAGGTAGGGCGGCTGATCCCTG
Organism: uncultured Chthoniobacterales bacterium; assembly: GCA_964243185.1. GTDB lineage: Bacteria > Verrucomicrobiota > Verrucomicrobiia > Chthoniobacterales > SZAS-18 > CAXTFX01. Next base: position 1,129 of record CAXTFX010000255.1, on the reverse strand, counting down.
AGCCGCCGTCGGATGGCGTGTCGAAACCGAGAACGGCGGCGGGCTAGGGAGAACGCGCCCTACCTTGCTACCCGGAAGCCGCCCGCTTAACCTGCCTCCCGCGTTTCCCGACGCTTTCCCCTTTCGTGCACGACCTCCACGGCCACCACATTTCCTACCTGCGCGTCTCCATCACGGACCGTTGCAACGAGCGCTGCGTTTACTGTATGCCGCAGGAGCTCCAGGAGTGGCTGCCGCGGGCGGACGTGCTTTCCTACGAGGAGATCGCCCGGCTGGTGCGCGTCGGCGCGAGCCTCGGGGTGACGAAGCTGCGCGTCACCGGCGGCGAGCCGCTGACCCGGCGGGACGTGCCGCGGCTCTTCGAGATGCTGCGGGAAATCCCCGGCATCCGCGACCTGGGCGTTTCCACCAACGGCTCCCTACTCCCCCGCCCCGTGGAGGGCCGGCCCGGGACGCCCACGATGGCGGCCACGTTGCGGGCGCTCGGCGTGCGGACGTTGAACGTTTCCCTGGACACCCTGGACCCGGACGCCTACGCCCGGATCACCGGCCGCGGCTTCCTGGCGCAGACCCTGGCCGGCATTGACGCGGCGCGCGCCGCCGGCTTCGGGCCGGGGGAGATCAAGCTCAACTGCGTCCTGATGCGCGGGCGCAACGAGCACCAGCTCCCCGCGCTGGTGGATTTCGCTCACGACCGCGGGTTGCTCCTGCGGTTCATCGAGCTCATGCCCGTTTCCACCACGGACGTGTTGACGGAAGAGAACTTCCTGCCCATCGCCGAGGCCCGGCGGAACCTGGAGCGGTGCTTCGGCCCGCTCCTGCCGGCCCCGCACTTCAAGACCAACGGCCCCGCGCTCTACTATGAGGTCCCCGGCCGCGACCAGAAGGTGGGCTTCATCGGCGCGATGACGGACCTGCACTTCTGCGAGAGTTGCAACAAGCTGCGGCTGACCTGCGACGGCAAGCTGCGGCCCTGCCTGGGGTCTTACCTCGAGTTCGACGTGCGCGAGCCGTTGCGCGCCGGGGCGAGCGACGAGGAGCTACGCGCGCTGTTCCTCGACGTGGTTGCCCGCAAGCCGCGGCAGCACGATTTCCGGGACAACTACCAGCCCAACCGGCGGATGGTGGC
>CAXTFX010000254.1:0-6669 GCA_964243185.1 uncultured Chthoniobacterales bacterium | reverse complement strand
GAATCCCGATTTCAGAGGAGAAATAGGGGAAACGCCCGATCCGCTCCCCCAGTTATTCACCGCGCAACGCGAAGCCGACCCCGTCCCATTCCCCGATTCCGCTCGCTCCCACCACCGTCCTCCGCCGCCTGACCAGCCGCCGCCATGCTCCACCCCGACTCCGCCACCCCCAACGAAACGCAGGAGACGTTGGACCTGTTCATCGCCGTCCCGCCCGCCGTCGAGCGTTTGACCGTCCGCAAGCGCGACGGCCGCACGGCGCCGTTTGACGACCAGCGCATCATCATCGCCCTGGAAGCCGCGTTCCGCGAGGTCCTCGGCCTGACCCGCGACGCCGCCCTGCCGCCCACCGTGCGCCAGAACGTCCAGTTCCTCGCCTCCGGCGTCGTGGACCGCGCCGTCAAGCTGGCCACCGACGGCCGGGAGCTGGAGGTTGAACTCATCCAGGACCTCGTCGAAAACGAGCTGATGCGCGCCGGCCAGCACGCCGTGGCCCGTTCCTACATCCTCTACCGCGAGGAGCGCCGCAAAGCCCGCCTCCTGCGCGCGGACGACCCTGTGGGCGCCCATGACCCCGAGTTGAGCGCCGGTGCCCGCCTGCTCGTCACCCTGCCCGACGGCTCGACCGACCTGCTCGACCCCTCCCGCGTGCGCCGCACCCTCATCCGCGCCTGCGCCGGCTTCGAGGACCGCACGGACTGGCGCGAGCTTGCCGAAGAAACCCTGTCCAACCTCTACGACGGCGTCCGCCTGGACGAGATCGAGAAGGCCATGCTCTTCGCCGCCAAGGCCCGCGTGGAGCGCGACCCGGTGTATTCCTACGTCGCTGCCCGCCTGCTCCTGAACACCGTCTATCAGGAGGTCCTCCCCGACTACGAGGCGACGGATACCCCGGAGAACCTCGCCGCCCGCCACCGGGAGCACTTCGCCGATTACCTGCGCCGCGGCGTGGACCTCGGCCGGCTCGACAGCAGCCTCTTAACTTTCGACCTGCCCAAGATCGCCGCCGCCCTGCGCCTGGAGCGCGACGAACGCTTCAACTACATGGGGATGCAAACGGTCTATGACCGCTATCTCATCCACGAGAAAGGCCGCCGCCTGGAGAGCCCGCAATATTTCTGGATGCGCGTTTCCATGGGCCTCGCCGTCCTGGAGAACGAGCAGAAGAACGACCGCGCCATCGAGTTCTACGAGCTGCTGTCCTCCATGCGGTTCACCTCGTCCACGCCGACGCTCTTCAACTCCGGCACGCTCCACCCGCAGCTCTCCTCCTGCTACCTGTCCACGGTCATGGACGACCTGGAGCACATCTTCAAGGTCGTGTCCGACGACGCTCGCCTGTCCAAGTGGGCCGGCGGCCTGGGCAACGACTGGACCAACGTCCGCGCCACCGGCGCCCACATCCACGGCACCAACGGCGAGAGTCAAGGCGTCGTCCCCTTCCTGAAGGTCGCCAACGACACGGCCGTCGCCGTCAACCAGGGCGGCAAGCGCAAGGGCGCCATGTGCGCCTACCTGGAAACGTGGCACCTGGACATCGAGGACTTCCTCGAACTGCGCAAGAACACCGGCGACGAGCGCCGCCGCACCCACGACATGAACACGGCGAACTGGATTCCCGACCTGTTCATGAAGCGCGTCCTGCGTAACGAGCCCTGGACCCTGCTCAACCCCAGCGACTGCCCCGATTTGCACGACCTCTACGGCCGCGCCTTCGAGGAGAGCTACCTCCGCTACGAGGCTGCCGTGGACCGCGGGGAACTCAAACTCTTCCGCCGCGTCGAGGCCACCGTCCTGTGGCGCAAGATGTTGACGATGCTCTTCGAGACCGGCCACCCCTGGCTGACCTTCAAGGACCCGTCCAACCTGCGCTCCCCGCAGAGCCACGTCGGGGTCGTCCACAACTCCAACCTTTGCACCGAGATCTTGCTCAACACGTCCAAGGAAGAGGTCGCCGTCTGCAACCTCGGTTCCATCAACCTCGCCGAGCACGTCGCCGACGGGGAGCTCGACGCCGGCAAGTTGGCCGACACCGTCCGCACCGCCATGCGGATGTTGGACAACGTCATTGACATCAACTACTACCCCATCCCCGAGGCCCGCACCGCCAACCTGCGCCACCGCCCCGTCGGCCTCGGCTTCATGGGCTTCCAGGACGCCCTCTACAAGCTCGGCATCTCCTACGCCTCCGAGGCCGCCGTCGAGTTCTCCGACCGCTCGATGGAACTCATTTCCTACCACGCTATCCTCGCCTCCGCCGACCTGGCCCGCGAGCGCGGCGCCTACCCGACCTTCCAGGGATCCAAGTGGGACCGCGGCCTCCTGCCCATTGACACCGTCGAGCTGCTCGCCGCCGAGCGCGGGCACGAGTTCGTGGACGTGGACCGTTCGCAAACCCTTGATTGGGACCACGTCCGCGCGACCATCGCCGCCCACGGGATGCGTAACTCCAACTGCATGGCCATCGCCCCGACGGCCACCATCTCGAACATCTCCGGCGTTTCCCAGTCCATCGAGCCCGCCTACAAGCACCTGTTCGCCAAATCCAACCTGTCCGGCGAGTTTGCCACCATCAACGCCGCGTTGGTCGAAGACCTGAAACGGCTCGACCTGTGGGACGAGGAGATGGTGAGCGACCTCAAATACTTCGACGGCACCATCCAGGAGATCGACCGCATCCCGGCCGGGTTGAAGGAGGTTTACCGCACCGCCTTCGAGATTGACCCGCGGTGGCTCATCGAATGCGCCAGCCGCCGGCAGAAGTGGATTGACATGGGCCAATCGCTCAACCTTTATCTGGCCGGCCCCAGCGGAAAGAAGTTGAGCGATATGTATCACTTCGCCTGGACCAAGGGCCTGAAAACGACCTACTACCTCCGCACCCTGGCCGCCACGCAGATCGAGAAGAGCACCCTCGACGTCAACCGCCGCGGCAACCAGCCGCGCTGGATGAAGAATAAGAGCGCCAGCGCCGGGATCGCGATGGCCCGCCAGCCGGCTCCCGCCCCCCTCGCGGCGACCAGCCCGCAGACCGCCCCGACCGCGCTGTCCACGCCCGCCCCGGCCGTGACCGCCGCACCCGATGACGTGACGCTATCACCCGAACCCGCCACCGCGGTCAAGGTTTGCAGCATCCTCGACCCAGGGTGCGAGAGTTGCCAATGACCGGACGTTTCTGCGAACCCTCACTCAACCACCAACCAAATCCACCTCAAACCAACCACAAAACAATGGCTACCAACACCGGAAAAAACAGCCGTAAAGGCTCCGTAAAAGACCGCAGTCAATTCCCGACCCCGTCTGGTCATGAGGCCAAACGCGATGAAAAAACCGGGCAAATCATGGACGTGAAATCCGACAAGAAGCCCTTTAAGGGAGTCGCCAAAGAACCTGATAAGCGCCGCAAATAAGCTACGCTAACCAAATGAAAATTGTCGAACACGACTTCAGCAACCAAGAGGTCATCCTGGACTTCCACGAATACGAAAATTGCATGTTCCGCAACTGCCGTTTCGTCGTCCTCGGCTTCGGACCCTTTGCCCTCAACAAGTGCGAGGTCATCGACTGCCAGTTCACCTTCGCCGGCCCGGCCGCCAACACCATCCAGACCATGACGGCAATCTACCACAACAACGGTGAGCAGGGGCAGCAGCTCATCGAAGCCACCTTTAACGCCATCCGCAGCGCCCAACCCGCCCCCGGCAGCGCCCCGCGCGGCCCCGGCCAGGCGCAAACCCCCGTCCAGTAAACGGGCCGTCCCAACCGCCGGTTCCAGCCCCCATGAAAACCTCCCCGCCCACCCTGACCATCGTCCTCGCCGTGGCCGTTCTCGCGGCGGCCCCGGCCGCGCCCGCCGCCCGCGCCCAATTTCCGGGTGCGATTCAAGGCAGCAACGCGAAGAAGACCGACAAAGAGAAACAGGCCGACGCCGGCGCCAGGAAACCCAAGGTCAAAGCTGAGGATTGGAAGACCCCTCCGCCGGACACCACGGGTTTGAACTTCAAGGGCCAAAAGGCCGTGCAGCTCCGGCTGACCACCGACGCCAAGGGCAAGATCGCCACCGCCGACGTGGACAAGAGCAGCGGCGACCCCGCGTTGGATAAGCGTGTCGCCGATTGGGCGTTGAAGCACTGGAGCGGCCCACCCAGCGCCAAGGGCAAAATCCCCGTCACCGTCGGCGGGCCGTAGTTGTCCAAGGTGGATGGCGTGGTCCCTCGCGCCGTTTACTGCCGCGAAGCGGCCTGAAAATCTCAGGCGCCTGTGGCGCAACCAACGGCGCGAGGGACCGCGCCGTCCACCTTGGACAGTTGATTCCTGGGCGTGGCCGTGGGGCCTTTCCGGGCTTCTCGCCAGCGCGCGGCGGCAACGCGCCGGAGAGGACCGGGAAGGTTCCCCGACCGCGCCCGGCAGACGGGTCAGGTTTTACGGGCGAAACGCGGACGTCTGGAGATAGCTTCAGCCAAATCTTCTCTCTGCCTCCGAGTTTCATCCGCGACTAGAAAAGTATGACTTTAGCGTTAGAAACCGGGCACCCGGATTGAGTCAGTAAACGTTCCCCTTTACATTTCAGATACACACCTCGCCATGTCCTGCTGCACCGCCGCCAACGAACGCCCCGAACTCCACGATATGTCCAAGCGCATCAACGCCGAAGACAAAAGTCTCATCAACTGCAAGGCCGTTGATGTGAACCAGCTCATGCCCCTGAAATACCAGTGGGCCTGGGAGCACTACCTCAACGGTTGCGCGAACAACTGGATGCCCACGGAGGTCTCCATGCAGCGCGACATCGAGCTGTGGAAATCCAACCGGCTCAACGAGGACGAACGCCGCGTCATCATGCGTAACCTCGGGTTCTTCTCCACGGCGGAGTCCCTGGTCGGCAACAACATCGTGCTGGCCATCTTCAAGCACGTCACTAACCCCGAGTGCCGCCAGTGGCTCCTGCGCCAGGCCTTCGAGGAGGCCATCCACACGCACACGTTTCACTACATCGTGGAAAGCCTCTCGCTCGACCAGCGCGAGATCTTCAACATGTATCACGAGGTCAACTCCATCCACGAAAAGGACGCCTTCGAGATGACGCTGACGGCGGACATCATGGACCCGAACTTCTCCACGGAGACGACGGAGGGCATCCGAAAGTTCATCAAGAATCTCGTTGGCTTCTACGTCGTCATGGAAGGCATTTTCTTCTACAGCGGTTTCGTGATGATCCTGTCTTTCAAACGTCAGAACCGCATGGTTGGCATCGGCGAGCAGTTTGAATACATCATGCGCGACGAGTCCACGCACCTCGCGTTCGGCGCCGACCTCATCAACGGCATCAAGGCCGAGAACCCTGGGGCGTGGACCCCGGAACTTCAGGCCGAGCTTTCCGGAATGATCGAGAAAGCCGTCGAACTGGAAATCGCCTACGCGCAGGACTGTTTGCCCAAGGGCATCCTAGGTCTCAACGCCGAGTTGTTCCGCGAATACGTCCAGCACATCGCCGACCGCCGCCTGGAGCGCATCGGCCTGCCGACGCGCTACGGCTCGCGCAACCCGTTCCCGTGGATGAGTGAGACGATTGACCTCGGCAAGGAGAAGAACTTTTTTGAAACTCGCGTCACTGAATATCAGACCGGTGGCGCGCTGGCCTGGTAGGCGGCGGGAAATCCGCGCGCGTTGTTCGGGGCGATTCGTGGCAACGGCTGACGCGAATCGCTTCCAACATCAAACCTCGGGTGGTGGTGACGGCGCGCTTTTCGCGTCGGGAGGGACCCGCTCCGTGAGCCAGGGTCCGCTTCCTTCGGAGAAGACGCCCTAGGTTTGTCTGTGATGGGCCTGGAGCCCGCCGCCTCCGGCGACGGCGCCCTTGGCGAAGATCGGCGGGAACGACGGCGCGTGCCCCTCCAGCGCGAAAAGCGATCCGTCAGACGGAACACATAGCCAAAGGCCGCGGACTTGACGGAGCGGGTTTCTCCCGTGCCGTCAGGCAGAATCCAGCCTTCGGAATGGCAGCCGGGGACAAAGTGGCGACTGGTCCTGGGCAAATTCATCGCCGCAGATGTGACTGATGGCTGAGACGGGGTGGGGCCGCGCGCATCGTGGACGAACCGCACGGGCATGGGACGGAGCGTTGGCGCCACGCTGGGCGCGCGTCCTGCTCTGGCACGGCGGCTTCCCGCGCGACCGTTCCCAACCTCATGGACAAAGCCCATTTCGACCGCCTCCTCCACCAGATCCTCGATTCGCACGAGGGCATCGCGGACCTGTTCTTCGTCGTCGGCCGGCCGTTTCAGGTCGAGGCCCACGGCAAGCTCCGGCCGGTCGCGGTCCAGCCGCCGGTCGCGCGGCTGACCCCGTTCCACCTGGAGCGTATCGTCGAGGTGCTCGTCGTCGGCCGGGCCCGGCTCCTGCGCGACCTGGCGGAAACGGGGTCCTGCGACACCTCCTACGCGCTGGGGGACCGCTGCCGGCTGCGGGTGAACGTTTTCCGCCAGCGTGGGAACCTTGCGGTGGTGATGCGGATCCTGGCCACGCAGATCCCGACGTTTGCCGGGCTGGGGCTGCCGGCGGTGTTCGGGCAGATGGTCAAGGAGCGCACGGGGCTGATCCTCGTCACCGGCGCCACCGGCTCGGGCAAGACGACGACGCTGGCGGCGCTGCTCAACGAGTTCAACGAGC
>CAXTFX010000253.1:2113-6706 GCA_964243185.1 uncultured Chthoniobacterales bacterium | reverse complement strand
GTGCCGGTCAGGTCCAGGTTTTCGCGCAGCAGGTCCAGCAGGGTGGTCCAGGGGGCGACCCTCAGCGTGCGCCTGGTGCCGTTGATGGTTAGGGTGATGGCGCTCGTCTCGGGCAGGAGGGTAGCCGGCGGGGCATGGGTTTCGACCAGGGTGCTCATGGGGAAGGCAAGGTTGGGAAAAGCGGGTGACAGGTTCCTTTCGTGCGTGCCCTCCCCGGGGGTCGGGCGCACGTGCGGGTGGCGGTCAGCCCGTGGCCGCGCCGGTCGGGGGCGGCGTGGTTTTCGCTCGCCGGCGCCGGGGAGGGCACCGGGTTGCGGAGCGTTGCGCCCCTCTCACCGGAAGCTGCGGGCGAGCCAGTCCAGGATGGCGGCGTTGGAGGCGGCGGCGGCCTCGCGGATGACGCCGTGGGAGGCGCCGGGAACGATGGCGAGGGTCGAGCCGGGGATGGCCCGGCTGAGGGCCACGGCCCCCTCCATCGGGGTCAGCGAGTCTTCCTCGCCTTCCAGGATCAAGGTCGGCACGGCGATGTTGCCGAACACCCCGCGCACGTCGGGCCGGGTCTCCAGGGCCCGCGCGCCGCCGACCAGGCCGTTGCGGGAAGCCGCCAGGATCAGGGCGGTGACCTTGGTCACGAAGTTCGGCCGGGTGCTCCGGGTGCGCCCCGTCAGGAACTCCGGCAGGAGCAGCGGCACGAAGGAGGAGGGGTCCGACTCGCGCGCCTGCTGCTGGTAGCCGCGCCACACGAACTGCTCGGCCGTGGGCGGCGGCTGGGCGGCGGGGTCGTTGAGGATCATGCCGCGGAAGCGCCCGGGCGCCCGCTGGTAGAGCCGCAGGGTGATCGCCCCGCCCATCGAGTGCCCGCCGATGATCGCCTGGGGGATGCCCAGCCGGTCCATCAGCGCGAGCACGTCGGTGGCGTAGAGGTCAATGGAGCCCTGGTCGTCGGGCGCGACGCTGTCGCCGAAGCCGCGCAGGTCCACCGTGATGACGCGGTAGCGGGCGCCGAGGGCGCGCCGCTGGGCGGCGAACAGGTCGCCGTTGAGCGGGTAGCCGTGGATGAGCAGAATGGTTCCGGCGTTGCCGCTACCCGTCACGGTGTAGGCGAGGCTCGCCCCGTTCAGGTCCACGGTAAACCGTTGCGTGCCCGGGTCCTGGGCGTTGGCAACGGGCGCGATCACGCTCGCCAGGCTCAGGACCGCGATGCACGGCAGCAGGGACAGTTTTCTTTTCATGGGTTGGTTCATTTCGTCAATCAGGTGGTTTCCTTAAGTTCCTCTCGCGGTTACTTGGTCGCCGCCGTGTCGCCGCCAAACGCCTTCTTCAGCTCGCCCGCGGCGAAGCCTTCAGCTTTACGCGCCTGGTCCACGGCGGCGCCCATGCCGAAGAACTCGTGCAAGACGCCGGGATAGGTCTCCATCGCCACGGGCACCCCGGCGGCCTGGAGCTTCTCGGCGTAGGCTTTGCCGTCGTCGCGCAGCACGTCCAGGTCGGCCAGGATGACCGTCGCGGGCGGCAGACCCCGGAGGTCCGTGGCGTTGATGGGCGAGGCGAAGGGCAGCTTGCTGTCCTCTTGTTTCGCGAAGTAGAGACCGGAGAACCAGGGCAGGTTCTTCTCGAGCAACGTGGGCGAGAGCCCGTTCTCGACGTGCGAGGGCCGCGTCGAGTTCCAGTCCGTCACCGGGTAAACGAGCAACTGGTGGACGGGCATGGCCCCGCCGCGCTCCCGGGCCATGAGGCAAACGACGGTGGCCGCGTTGCCCCCGGCCGACTCGCCGCCGACGGCGACGCGCTTGGAGTCAATGTTTAACTCCTTGGCGTTGGTGATGATGTCCTGCACGGCGGCGTAGCAGTCCTCCACGGGCGTGGGGAACTTCACCTCCGGGGAACGGCGGTAGTTGACCGAGATGACCACGCAGCCCGCCGCATCGGCCAGGGCGCGGGCGCTGGACTCGTAAACCTTGGCGTCGGCCACGACGAAGCCACCGCCGTGGAAATAGACGAGCACGGGGAGCGCGACGGGGTCTTTGCCCTTGTTGCCCTCGGGGCGGAACAGGAGCGCGTCGAGCTTGGCACCGCCGGTGCCGGCGACGGCGATCTTGTCGCGGTCGCCGACCTCGTCCAAGGCGGCCTTGCCGCGCTTCTTGGCGACGGTCGCGGCGGCCACCCCGGGCGGAGGCTGGCGGCGGGCGGCGTCGGGGTCGAGCTGGTAGAAGGGCTTGGGCTTGGCCTCCAGGATGGCCTGGACGACCTCGCGCATCTGCGGGTCCAACTTGGCCAGGAACTCGGCCGGCGGCGCCGGGTCGGCCACGGGCTTGTCGTCCGCCCGGAGGAGCGGGGCGGCCAGCGGGAGGGTCGTCATAGCCGCCGCGAGCAGGGCGGCGGCGCACCGGGCGGGCAGGCGGAAGCGGATGGTCTGGGTCATGGTCTGAGTTGGGTTAGGTAGGCGGGGGTGGGGCTCGGGAGGGTCCCTCCGCGTGGGGGTGTCGGGGACGACGAGCGGCCTCGTCCCAGGCTTGTTGGCAAGAACTGCGGCTTCACGGGCGGGCGGGCGGCAAAGTCCGGAGGCCAGAGTCCAGGCCGAGATTGTTCCCGGCGGGGATGCCTTCGGCCGGGCGAACCCCCGGGGCCAATACCTTTTCGTCCGCCCCGGTATAACCCGGAGATTATGGGGAGGGCCGTCAATCTGTTGGAGTGTTCACGGCCGAAATGCGATGCGTGGGCGGCACTCCCGGCTTACCCGCGCCGGACCCCCCCATGGAACTCCGTCACCTGCGCTACTTCGTGGCCGTCGCCGATGAACTCTCCATCACCCGCGCCGCCCTCAAGCTGCGCCTGGCCCAGCCCTCGCTCACCCGCCAGATCCGCAACCTGGAGGCAGAGCTGGGCGTGCCGCTCTTTCACCGGGAGAACAACCGGCTCTCGCTCACCGCCGGCGGCCGCCTGTTCCAGGACCGCACCCGGCGCCTGCTCGCCCAGGCGGACGCCGACGTGCGCGACCTGCGCCGCCACAATCTCGGCGAGAACGGCTCCCTGCGGATCGGTTACGTCGCCGACCTGCACTACGACCTGCTGCCCACCACCCTGGGTGCCTTCCGCAAGGTGTGGCCCGACGTGTCGCTCAACCTGCTGGACCTGACCGTCGCCGAGCAGTTCGACGCCCTCGCGACCGACCGGATTGACCTGTGCTTCGTGGGCGAGGCCCGGCTGCCGGCGGACGCGGACTGGGAGCGCGCCCTCATCATGGAGGCTAACGTGATGGCGGTCGTGCCGCGGGCCAGCGCGCTGGCCGGGGGCGAGCCGCTACGGTTAACCGACCTGGAGCCGATGCCCTTCATCACGATGGAGGAAGCCTTTTACCCCGGCGCGCGCGAGTGGCTCCAGGGAGTGTGCGGCGCGGCGGGCTTCGCGCCGAAGATCGCCTACGAGGTGGACCGCAGCCCCACCATGATCGGCCTGGTCACGCTCGAGCTTGGCGTCGCCCTCTTGCCGGAGAACTGCATGAAGCTGCCGCACGAGGGGGCCGTGTTTCGCCCGCTGACGGATGGGCCGAAGAGCCGGGTGGAGATCGTCTGGAAACAGCGCAACCTCTCCCGCCCGTTGGAGCACTACATCCAGATCGTGCGCGAACGCTTCGCCCCGGGGCCGTGAACCCCGCGGCGCCCGGGAGCGAACCTGAGCCTGACTTCATGGCCGCAGGGCGACGCCCTCCAGCCGGGGGGGCGCCTCCGGTTCCACCTCCCGGGCGTCGAGGGCGGCGAGGGGGCGGACGTGCTCCAGGGCCTCGAGGACCGTGGTCGCGACGTGGTCCACGGCTAGCCGGGTGCGGCGCCGCTCCAGCTTCTCCGCGTCGAAGTCCGCCGCCCAGAGACCCACCACGACGTGCAGGCCGGGCAGCCGGGCGCGCAGCAGCTTGCAGAGGTAACGGGTGTGCAGGGAATCGTGCGGGGGCGTGGCCGAGATGCACACGGCGGTGCTGCCGGCCTCCGCGACCCGGGCGACCATCTCGTTGGCCAGGGTTTTGAAGGAGAGCGCCTCGGCGCGGTAGCCCTCCCGCTCCAGGAGTTGGGCCAGCATGGCGGCGGCGATCTCGTCGGCCTCGTCGGCGGCGGGCAAGCAGAAGACGATGTTCTTGGAGAGGCTTCCCGCGGGCACGACCGACCGGGGGAGGGCGGCGGGGGTGTCGGCGGCGTCCGTCCCGCCGGGTTTCGCGCCGTTGGCGGCGTGGGGCGCGGCGGCCGTCTCGCTGCCGAGCTCGTCCACCAGTTCGCGGGTGGTCTCGAAGATGAACCGCTGCTGGCGCTCGTTGAGCGTGCCGCTCTCCTCCTCGCGCTCGGCGGCGGCCAGCGCGGGGACGAACACCCCCGAATACAGCTCGGTCAGCGAGTGGTCCTTCAAATACCCCTCGGCTACCAGCCCGGCCTCCCGCCCGTCGCGCGCCAGCAGCCGTTGGTAGAAACGGTCCTCCGCGGAGAGGGTCGGCTCGTCGCCCAGGATGGCGTCCAGGAAGTTCAGGCCGGGAATGTATTTGCCCAAGACGGCCACGCAGACCGTCAGCGGCGTGGCCAGCAGCAGGCCCACGCCGCCCCAGAGCCA
>CAXTFX010000253.1:0-2013 GCA_964243185.1 uncultured Chthoniobacterales bacterium | reverse complement strand
CAGGCCCCACAAGAAGGCGTTGGGCACGCCGATGAAATACAGCCCGACGGCCACGGGAATCCCGAAGCAGACGTTGATGATGACTTGCATCGTCAGGTAGCCGGTGACCTTTTTGGCGGCCTCGTCGAGCGCCTGCGTGGTGACGTTGAGCTGGCCGCGGCCGACGAGGTGAATGATGCGGTCGCGCAGGTCCTCGCGTTTGAGGAGCATGAAGAGCACGAAAACGACGACCACCGCCGCCGTGCCGAGGGGACCCAGCAGCGGGCCGAACACGCTCTGGAGCAGCTTGGGCAGGTTGTTGGCCGGCTCGACCACCTCCACGGGCACGACCCGGGACTTGTTGGCCGACAGGCCGGAGGAGGGCCGCGTGCCGGTAGGCTCGGGCGTGGTGCCGCTCAACTCGTCGCCCAGGGCTTTGACGGTTTCGGTGGCCTTGGACAACGGGCTGTTGCCCGAGCTCTTCAGCGCGGCGATGCGGTGGGAGATGTTCTCCCGGTAGTCGGGCAGCTTGTAGGTGAGGTCCACGACCTGGCCGCCGACGAGGTAGCCGACCCCGCCGATCACCGCGAAGGCCAGCAGCGCCGCGAGCAGGACGGCGGGCACGCGCGGCAGCCGCCAGCGCTCCAGGCGCGTCACCACCGGGGCGAGCAGGAAGGAGAACAGCAGCGCCAGGGCCAGGGGGATGAACACCTCCCGGGCGACCGAGAGCACCGCCACCGTCAACAGCAGCAGGATGACGTGGAGCACCCGCGTGAGCAGGGCGGCGTTGTCCGTGGGGGTGGCAGGTTTCATAGGTTCGGGGGACGCGGGAACGCCGCGCCGGCGCCGGGGCCGCCCGCGCCACGGCCCAACGGGGGACGTTCCCACGCGGATGATGTTCCCGGAACGTCCGCGGCGTCGAGGCAGGCGTTATTCGTGGGGGAGCAGAGGGTCGGACCTATCCCCCGGGGGCGGCCGGCGTCGCGGGGCCGGGGGCCGCGAGCGCCCGCTCCAGCTCCCCGATGGCGTCGCGGTGGTCCGAAGGCGGGTGGGGTGCCGGCTGACCGGCCCGGCGGGCGCGCACGTTGGCCGTCAGCGCCTCGACCCGGCGCACGACCCGGCGGTTGAAGAAGTAGAAGACGGCCCCGCGCGTGAGCAGGCCCAGCAGCAGGGCGCCCGAGATGGTCAGGTAGTCGCGGTGGCGCACGCGGGCGATCTCCGCCAGCCGGAGGCCCAGGAGCCGTTGCTCCTCGCCGCGCATCGCCCGGAGTTGGCCGCGCAGGGTGTCCATCGTGGTCTTGGAACGGATCAACCGGGAAACGAGCCCGCCGTCGTCGGCTATCGTCGCCGTTGCGCCCGCGCCGGCCGGGGTGGACGCCCGCAACTGGCCGAGCAGCTCTAGTTCCTGCCCGACGGTGACACGGATACCCTCCAGGCCCACGAGCTTTTCCCGCCGGGGCCGCTCGCCGGGCTCGCCTTGGATGAACGAGCGTAGCGCGTCCAACTCCCCGGGCAGGGAGCGGGTCGCCTCCGCGTAGGGCTCCAGAAATTCCGCGCGGCCGGCCAGGAGGTTGCCCCGCAGGCCGGTCTCGGCGTCGAGCAGGTGGGTGAGCACGTCGCCCAGGCGCTCGACCATCGTGAAGTGCCGGGTGACGGCCGTTTCCATGCGCTCGCGCTGCTGGTTGCCGACAAAAGCCATCGCGGCCGAGAACACCACGGCGACCATCGGCAGCGCGGCGGTGACGATGCCCAGCCCGCGCAGGGGCAGGTGTTGCCAACCGTGCTGGAGCCGTTCGCCGAGGTGGCGCAGGGAGTCGGGGATCATCGGCGGCGGAATCGGCCGGGGGGACGCCAAGAGCCGGCCGCCCGGGGAAACCTGTTCCCCGAGGGCCGGCTCGCCCGCGGTCGCGGAGGGCGGGGTGAAGATGCTTAGTTGCGGGCGAAGATGGCCGCGTCGCGCGCCGCGCCGAAGTCCTGGATGACCCGTTGGCCGTCGCCGGAGACGCGCAGTTCACCGACCACGCGGCTCTGGTG
>CAXTFX010000252.1:0-6793 GCA_964243185.1 uncultured Chthoniobacterales bacterium | reverse complement strand
CGCAACACCCCGGCCCTGCGCTCCAACTTCGTCCACGCCCTCTGCCAGGACCGCGCCGGCAACCTCTGGCTGGGCACCAGCGGCGGCGGCGTTTCCCGGCTCGACCCGGCGGGCCGCTGGACGACCTGGACGACGGCGGACGGCCTGCCCTCCGACACCCTCGACAGCCTCGCCGAGGACCCCGCCGACGGCTCCCTTTGGCTGGGCACGCGCGGCGGGCCGACCCGCTTCCACGCCGGCCGGTTCACCGCCTACGGGGCGGACGCCGGGCTGGACCGGGCGACGGTCTGGGCGCTGGCCTTTGACCGGGCGGGCCAGCTCTGGGTGGGCACGGCGGACGGGCTGTGCCTCCGGGAGGGGGAGCGCTTCCGCCGCTTCGGCGCCGCCGAGGGGCTGCCGAGCGCCACCGTCCTGAGCCTCGCCGCCGGCGCGGACGGGGAGCTTTGGGTCGGCACCCGGGCCGGGTTGGCCCGGCGGCGCCGGGGCGGCGGGGACGACCCGCGCTTTGAAGCGGTGCCGGCCAGCGTGGACGGCGCGCCGGAGGACTCCGTGTATGCCCTGATCGGCGACCGCGCGGGCAACCTGTGGCTGGGCGGCCGGCGCGGGGTCAAGCGCCGCGCGCCGGACGGGACCGTCTCGGGTTTGCCGCTGGCCGGCAACTTCGCCGGGGCCAACGTCTGCTGCTTCCAGGAGGACGCCGAGGGCAACGTCTGGGTCGGCACGGCCGACGGCGGCGGCTTGGCGCGGCTCAAGGCGGGCAAGTTCGGGCGGCTCACGGCGGCGGACGGGCTGCCCGACGACCAGGTTTACATGTTCGCCCGCGACCCGGCGGGCCGGGTCTGGATCGCCACCCGGGGCGGCCTGGCCTGCCGCGAACCGGGGGAGCCGGGCCGGGTGCGCCGGATGGCGTTCGGCCCGGAACTCGACGGCCGCAGCGTCGGCACGCTGCACGTGGACCGGCGCGGGGTGCTGTGGTTCTCCGTCGGCGACCAGGGCGAGGTCTGCTGCCTGGACACGGCGGACCCCGACGCCGCCCCGCAGCGCTTCAACTTCGGCCCCGGCGCGGAATCCCTGCGGGTGCGCGCCATCGCCGAGGACGCCGCGGACCACCTGTGGCTGGCCACCAGCGAGGGTCTGCGCGGGTGGCGCGGCGGTCGGCCCGTGCGCCCCGAGGGCGGCCCCGCCGCCGTGCTGGCGAACACCTTTTGCCGGTGGCTCCACCGCGACCGGACCGGCCACCTCTGGATCGGCACCCGCGACGACGGCCTGTTCCGCCTCGCGCCCGACGGCGCCCTGCGTTCCTGGAAAACGCGCGACGGGCTGTCCAGCGACAAGGTCCAGGTCCTCCACGAGGACCAGGGGGGCGACGGCACGCTCTGGCTGGGCACGCTCACCGGCGGCCTGTGCCGGCTGGCGCCCGACGGCCGCGTCACCGGCGTGTGCCGCCCGCGGGACGGGCTGTTGGACGACATGGTCCTGGGCCTGCTCGAAGACGGTGTCGGCAACCTGTGGCTGAACTGTGACCGGGGCCTGTTCCGCGTCAACAAGGCGGAGCTGAACGAGTTCTGCGACGGCAAACGCCCCCGCGTGGAAGGGACCGCCTACGGGGTGGGCGACGGGATGCGGACGACCCTGGTGGCCGGCAACGGCACGCCGCTCGCCCTGGCGGAACCGGGGCCGGGCAACGGCGGCGGCGGTGGTGGTAGGTTGTGGTTCCCCACCGTCGGGGGCGCGGTTCTCGTGGACCCGGCCCGGCTCACCCCGGACCCGCGGCCCCCGCCGGTGCGGATCGAAACGCTCACGGCGGACGGGCGGCCCGTGGACCTGCACCCGGCCGGGGACGCGCCGGTGCGGATCGCCCCGGGGGCGGGCGGGCGGCTGGACTTCGCCTTCACGGCCCTGAGCCTGACGGCCCCCGAGCGGGTGCGCATCCGCTACCGGCTCGAACCCTACGACCGGGACTGGAACGAGGCGGACGAGCCGCGCGCGGCGCATTACACCAACCTGCCCCCGAACCGCTACACGTTCCGGGTGCGGGCGGCCAACCCCGACGGCGTGTGGAGCCCGGTCGGCGCGGCCGTGGCCTTTCAACTCCTGCCGCGCTTCTACCAGACCGCCTGGTTCCAGGCGCTTTGCGTGGTCGGCGTTGCGTTGGGGGCGGCGGGAGTTTTCCGGTCCCGCCAACGGCGCCTGCGCCGGGAGTTCGCCGCCGTGCTGGCCGAGCGCGGGCGGCTGGCGCGGGAGCTGCACGACACCCTGGCCCAGGGTCTCATCGCCGCGGGCCAACAGCTCGAACTCGCCGGCCGCCCGCGGGAGGGCGGCGCGCTCCCGGACCCCGTGGAACACCACCTCCAGACCGCCCACCACATCGTCCGGCAAACCCTGGGCGAGGCGCGGGCGATGGTCGCCAGCCTGCACGGGTCCTCGCCGTCGGCCGCCCGGAAAGTGTCGGACTTGGCCGCCGCACTGGGCACGCTGGTGGCGGAGCTGCGGGTGCGGGCCGGGGGGACGAACCTGCATTTCGACGACCGGCTGCCCGCCGCGTGGCGGGAGCGCACGTTGCCGGCGGAGACGGCCAGCGGCTTCGCGCTCATCTGCCGCGAGGCGCTGACCAACGCCATCAAGCACGCTGCGGCCCGGAGCGTCCGCCTGGAGCTGTTCGCCCCCGGCCCCGACCGGCTGGGCGCGACGGTGGGTGACGACGGCGTCGGCTTCGATCCGGCAATCACCGGCCGGGGTGACGGGGAAGGCGGCGGCTTCGGACTGCGGAGTATGCGGGAGCACGCCGATGCGCTCCGGGCGGCGCTGTCGGTGCGGAGCGCCCCCGGGAGTGGCACCCGGGTGCAGGTCGAGATCGCGTTGCCGGTCGGGGCGAACCTCCGGGTCGCCGCACCCGATCCGATCCCGGATGGCGTTGTCACGGCGAGCGGAAGCCGTCCCGCGGGCAGGCACGTTTCCCGTGATGGGACCGTCCGGGTTGTTGCCACGGGGAATTCGCCCGGCGCGTCCTCCATTCTCTGATCATCGGAGCGCCATCTGTCGCGGTGGCGGAGGAGGGCAGCTTCACGTCCGCTGCTTGCTAGTCGCCTCCGTTCAACCAGCCCGGGGCCGGCCGGGTGCGCGCGTCTGGAACTTGGGCGCGGAGCAGGGTCAAGGGGTTTGATCCCAAGGTTTAAGCACGAGCTTTCCCTGGGTCCGGCGTTGCTCCAGCATCTCGTGGGCGTCGCGGGCTTGCGCGAGGGGGGGGGGGGATGCGGGGAACCTGGACCTCCCCGGCAAGCACCTCCTGCATCAAATCCGCCAGGGCGGCCCCGGCGATGGCGGGGCGCTGTTGGAACCAGCCGCCGATGTTGAAGCCCGAGATGGACTGGTTCGGCGCGGGCGCGTAGAGCAGGCGTTCGAGGGTGGCCGCATTGAGCGACGCGGAGACGCCGCTGGCCGCCCCGTAAACCACGAGCCGGCCGAACGGGGCCAGGCAACGGAAGGTCTCCGTGAGCGTCGGCCCGCCGGTGGCTTCCAGGGCCACGTCCACGCCCTTGCCGTCGGTCAGCGCCAGCACGGCTTCCGGCCAGTCGGCTATTGAGTAAACGACGGTTTCGTCCGCGCCGAGGCGTTGCGCGGCCTCGCGCTTGGCGGCGTCGCCGACGGCGGCGATGATCTTCCCGGCGCCCCGCCGTTTGGCCAGCTGGACCGCGAAACTTCCCACGCCGCCGGTGGCAGCGGGAATGAGCACGCTTTCCCCGGGTTGCAGACGCGCGGCGTGCGTGAGCATCACCTTCGCCGTGCTCCCCGCCACGAGCAGCACGCTGGCCGCGTCGAAGCCGAGGGCCGCGGGCAACGGCACGGCGGTCGCGGCGTAGGCCACCGCGTATTGCGCGTAGCCGCCGGACCCGTTGGGACCTGCCAGCGCCAGCACGCGGGTGCCAACGGCCGGACTTTCCACGCCGACGCCGTGCGCGACGACGGAACCGGCGACCTCGCTTCCCGGCACGAAGGGAAACTCGGTCTCGAACGGGTAGGGGTCTCCCCGCCGGCGTTTCACGTCGGAAAAGTTGACCGCCGCCGCCTCGACCCGGATCAGCAGTTGCCCCGCGCCCGGTTGCGGGATGGGAACGTCAACGAGTTCAAAGGCGGCGTCGCCGCGCCGCTCGACGCGGGCGGCTTTCATGGAAGGAGAGTTCGTGCTTTTTCTTTCTTGGTGGTTGGGCGGCGTGAATTCGCCGCCCGCCATGATGACGTTTGAAACCGGCCCAAACAGACAAGGCAGGGCCACCCCCGATGGGGCGGCGGAAAAGAGGGCGCGGCGGACCGACGCCGCGTGCCGACCCCGGCTGGCTCCGTCTCCACCAGCCCGACGAAAAATGGTTCGCAATGTCGAAAAGCGTCAGTGTCAGACGACTCCTCCCTGACGCGGCCTTGCGCCAACGTCACCAGCAGCAACCCCTCACCAGCAGCAACCCATCACCAGCAGCAAACCAAACCCAAATGAAATACGCCTTTCTCTTCTACCAATCGAAAGCCGACCTCGCCCAGCCCGGCAGCCCTGAACACGGGTCTCTGCGGGGTGAATGGATCGCTTACATCAACAGCATGGCCGAGGCCGGGATCATGCGCGGGGGAGCGGAACTCCATCCGCCCGACCTGGCCACGACCGTGCGCCTCGCGGGCGGCAAGCGGCAGGTGCAGGACGGCCCTTTCGCCGACACCAAGGAGCAACTCGGCGGCCTGGTAATCATCGAGGTGCCCGACTTGGACGCCGCGCTGGAGTGGGCCGCCCGCGCGCCCGCGGCCACTTCGGGCTGCGTGGAGGTGCGCCCTACCCTGCCCGAGTCGGAGGACTGAGGGTGCAGACGAGCAAGACGGCGGGCCGCCGCGCCACCGCGGCGGTAGTTGCGCGGCGGCCCGCCAAGGTGACAAGTTCCTGCTCAAGTGACGCCATCGACGGAATCCATCGAGCGCATCGTCCGCGACGGTTATGGACGGCTGCGCGCCATCATGGCCGTGCAGACGGGCGACGTGGCGGCAGCCGAGGACGCACTCGGCGATGCGCTCTATGCCGCGTTGTGCCGGTGGCCCGGGGAAGGGGTGCCCCGGTCGCCGGAGGCGTGGCTGCTGGCCGTCGCCAGGCGTCGTCTGGTTGACGAGCACCGCCGCAAGGAAGTGCGCCGGACGCATGAGCCGACCTTGCAAATCGAGGCGGCTTTGCGGGTGATCGAAGCACTTGATGAACTCTCGGAATCGGACCCGTTCCCGGACGAGCGGCTCAAGCTGCTCTTCGTCTGCGCGCACCCGGGCATCGACCCGGCCGCGCGCACCCCGCTGATGTTGCAAACGGTGCTCGGCCTGGACGCGGCGCGGATCGCGTCGGCGTTCCTGGTGGCTCCGGCCGCGATGAGCCAGCGGCTGGTCCGCACCAAGGGCAAAATCAGGCAGTCGGGCATCGCTTTCCGGGTCCCCGAACCATCGGAACTTCCGGAGCGTTTGGAAGCCGTGCTCGGGGCGGTTTACGCCGCCTACGGATTGGAATGGGGGGCGGGCGAGGGCAGCGATTCGGCCCAGCGCGGCATGGTCAACGAAGCCGTGTCGCTGGCGCGGGTGCTCGTGGAGTTGCTGCCCGGCGAACCAGAAGCGAGCGGCCTGCTGGCGTTGATGCTCCACTGCGAGGCGCGGCGCGACGCGCGCCGGGATACGTGCGGAGACTACGTGCCGCTGTGCGCGCAAGACCCGCGGCGCTGGTCACGGCCTATGATCGAGGAGGCGGAGGGGCTCCTGCGGGTGGCCTCGAAGCAGGGTAAGCCGGGGCGCTTCCAGTGGGAAGCCGCGATCCAGTCGGCCCACGCCGCGCGGGGGCTCACGGGCGCGGTGCCCTGGCGCGTGATCGTCGCACTTTACCGCGAGCTGCTGGCGATCGCGCCGAGCGTGGGCGCCCAGGTCGCCCACGCGGCGGCCTTGCTCCAGGCGGGAGAGACGCTGGCGGCCGGGCAGGCGCTGGATGCCGTCCCCGCCCAGACAACCAGCGCCTACCAGCCTTACTGGGCCGTGCGGGCGCATCTCCTCATGGCCGTGGGGGATGCGGAGGCCGCCCGTCGCGCCTTCCAACGCGCCGCCGGCTTGACGCAGGATGAGGCCGTCCGGCGCTTCCTGCTCCGTCAAGCCGTCGGTGACCCGGCGGCGTTACCCGTGAACCAGGTCGGGTGAACCCGTTTCCTGGTTGAACCCCGACGGCTGCTCGGTGCGCGGGGGTCAGGTCGCAGCCGGGGGGCGCTCCACGACGCGGTGAACGGTGTAGGCGTGGATGCCCAGCCGCCGTGCGCCGCAGCGGGCGATGACCGCGCCGTTGGCCTCGTCGTTGGCCTCGTTGGCGGCGCTGCCCATGAAGGCGTCGTAGTCGGCTTGGCTAGTCCACTGCGCGTAGTTGAGCATCCGGCGGCCGTCCAGGCTGGCGTGGAAGCTCGCGGAGAGGAAGCGCGGATCCGGGCGGAAACGGTGTTGGACGACGTCGGCGATGCCCTCGATCAAGGGATGTTGCTGGTCGGGAGCGACCTCGAACTCGATGACCAGCGTGTAGGGTGCGGCGCTTTCGTGGATGGTTGGCATGGGGGTTTGGGACAACGGCTCCGAAGCGGGTTCCGGCGCATCATCGCGCCACGGGCGACGGCGCCGGTCCATCAAAGCCGTTCTGACTGGCGACCAGCTTCCAAGCTCCGGTGGTGGCGGAGGAGCGCACGTAAACATTGAGCAGCCGGCCGCCGGTGGCCCGGCCGTCCGTGGCGTGCACGACGTATTAGGCGGT
>CAXTFX010000251.1:0-6814 GCA_964243185.1 uncultured Chthoniobacterales bacterium | reverse complement strand
GCGCTGCTGCGCCCCGGCCGTTTTGACCGCCAGGTCACGGTGTCGCTGCCGGACGTGAAGGGCCGCGAGCAGATTCTCAAGGTCCACGCCAAGCGCGTGAAGATCGCCGACGACGTCTCGATGGACACCATCGCGCGGGGCACGCCGGGTTACTCCGGCGCAGAATTGGCGAACGTCATCAACGAGGCCGCCCTGCTCGCCGCCCGCAAGGGGTTGCGCGCCATCACCCTGTCCGAGTTGGAAGAGGCGCGCGACAAGGTGCGCTGGGGCAAGGAACGCCGCTCCCTGGCCCTGTCCATGAAGGAAAAGGAGAACACCGCCTACCACGAGGCCGGCCACGCCATGCTCTGCGAGCTGCTGGAGAACACTGACCCCGTGCACAAGGTGACGATCATCCCGCGCGGCCCGTCGCTGGGCTCGACGATGTATCTGCCGACGGAGGACAAGCATAACCACCGCAAGAACGAGTTGCTCGACCAACTCGTCGTCATCATGGGTGGCCGGGTGGCGGAGGAACTCGTCTATGGGGACGTAACCTCCGGCGCCTACGGGGACATCCGCCAGGCCACCCGTATCGCCCGCTCGATGATCTGCGAGTTGGGGATGTCCGAGCACCTCGGGATGGTCGCCTACGGGGAGGGGGAAGCTCCCGTGTTCCTCGGTCGCGACATCGGCCGCAGCCGCGACTACTCGGAGGCGACCGCCCGCGAGATTGACGCGGAGGTCAAAAAGCTGTGTGACGACGCTTACGCCCGCGCCACCGACCACCTCAGCAAGAACCGCGAGAAGCTCGACATCATCGCCAAAGCGTTGCTCGAATACGAGACGCTGGAAGGCGCGCAGGTCCGCGAAATCCTGGCCCACGGCCGGATGCTCAACCCGCCCAAGACTGGCCCCATCGGCCCCGCCACCCCAATGCCGCCGATCCCCACGCCCCCCGCGCGCGAGCCGGAGGACAAGGGGGTGACCATCGCGCCGGACTATCCGGCCGGGCTGACGGAGGCACCCGCGGGGGCATGAGCGTCAGGTCCTAAAGGACGACGGATGAGGGCGGCCCACGTCGAGTGGGCCGCCTTTTTCTTTTGTTCCCGGGGTGAAAAGCTCCGTTGACGCGCCGGAAAGCCCGTCCTTACCTTTCGGCCCCACCGCATCAATCCCTAAACCCACCTTATGTCGAAACTTGGAATCAACGGCTTCGGCCGCATCGGACGCAACGTGCTTCGCGCTATGAGCCGAGTGCAGGTCGAGCAAATTGCCGCCATCAACGACCTCACGGACACCAAGACCCTCGCTCACCTGCTGAAGTGGGACAGCGTCCACGGCAAGTTCGACGGCGAGATCGGGCACGACGCGGAGAACCTCATCGTCCGCGGGCACCCCATCAAAATCCTCAAGGAGCGTGACCCGGCCAACCTGCCCTGGGGCAGCCTCGGCGTGGACGTGGTCCTTGAATCCACGGGTTTCTTCACCGCCCGCGACAAGGCGGATCTCCACATCACCAAGGGCGGCGCCAAGAAGGTGCTCATCTCCGCCCCGGCCAAGGGGCCGGACGCCACCATCGTCCTCGGCGTCAACGACCACGTTTACGACCCGACTAAACACACCGTCATTTCCAACGCCTCCTGCACGACGAATTGTCTCGCCCCGATGGTCAAGGTGCTCAACGACACCTTCGGCATCGAGGCTGGGTTCATGTCCACGATTCATTCCTACACCAACGACCAACGCATCCTCGACCTCCCGCACGAGGACCTGCGCCGCGCCCGCGCCGCGGCCATGAGTATCATCCCGAGCTCCACCGGCGCCGCCAAGGCCATCGGGGAAGTGATCCCGGAGCTCAAAGGCAAGCTCAACGGCGGCGCCTTCCGCGTGCCGACCCCCTGCGGCAGCGTGACGGATTTCACCGCGACGCTGAAGAACCCGGCGACCACCCAGGCCATCAACGAAGCCTTCAAGAAAGCCGCCGACGGCAAGATGAAGGGCGTGCTGGAATACACCGACGAGCCGCTGGTCCTCCAGGACATCGTTGACAACCCGCACTCCTGCATCTTCGACAGCGAACTGACCATGACCCTGGGCGAGCGTTTCGTGAAGGTCGTCGGCTGGTATGACAACGAGTGGGGTTACAGCAACCGCTGCGTGCAGTTGATGGAACTGCTCGGGAGATAGACACTAGGTTTTGTCCGCAGATTACGCAGATATACGCAGATTTTCAGAAGGGATTCAGAGTTGCGACAAAGCAGTTTCCTGTTCTCCTTCACCCCAAGAAATAATCTGCGTATATCTGCGTAATCTGCGGACAAAACTTCAGACGAATATATGTCCAAACTCACCCTCCACGACCTCGACGTCGTCGGCCGCCGCGTGCTCGTGCGCGTGGATTTCAACGTGCCCACCGAAGAGAAGGACGGCACCGTCCGTATCACGGACGACACGCGCATCCGCGAAACCCTGCCAACCCTGCGCTGGCTGCGCGAGCACGACGCGCGCGTGATTCTCATGGCACACTTCGGCCGGCCCAAGGGCCAGCCGGAAGCCAAGTATTCGCTCAAGCCGGTGGCCGAGCGCCTGGCCGAGTTGTTGGGGCGCCCCGTCCA
The DNA here is from genome assembly GCA_964243185.1 of uncultured Chthoniobacterales bacterium. GTDB lineage: Bacteria > Verrucomicrobiota > Verrucomicrobiia > Chthoniobacterales > SZAS-18 > CAXTFX01. Next base: position 4,217 of record CAXTFX010000251.1, on the reverse strand, counting down.
GTTCAGCCCGGAAACGGTCGGCGAAAGCGTCGAGCACCGCGCCGAACACCTCAAGCCGCGCGACGTGCTGCTGCTGGAAAACGTGCGCTTCCACGCGGAAGAGGAAAAAAACGACCCGGCGTTCTCGCGGGCGCTGGCCCGCTTGGGCGACGTTTACATCAACGATGCCTTCGGGGCCGCCCACCGGGCGCACGCCTCGACGGCGGGCGTGGCCGGCTACGTGCCGGAGGCCGCGATGGGCCTGTTGATGGAGAAGGAACTCAAGTATCTCCAGGAGGAGCTGGCGCACCCGGAACACCCGTTCCTGGTGATCCTCGGCGGCTCCAAGGTTTCCGACAAGATCGGCGTGATCCTGGCTCTGATGCAGAAGGCCAACGTTTTTCTCATCGGCGGGGCGATGGCCTACACTTTCTACAAAGCTATCGGCATCGGCACGGGCGCCAGCCGCGTGGAAGCGGACAAGGTGGACCTCGCGCGGGAAATCCTGGAACTGGCGAAGCAGAAAAACGTCAAGTTCCTGCTGCCCGTGGACAACATCGAAACCCAGTCCATCAAACCCGACGCGAACGCGCGCAACACCCCGATCCTCTCAAAAGAAATTGGCATTACCGAAGGCTGGGAGGCCGTGGACATCGGCAAGGAGACGGTCAAGCTCTACGAAGCGGAAATCGCCAAGGCGAAGACCATTTTATGGAACGGACCCGTTGGCATCTTCGAGATCCCCATCTTCGCCCACGGCACCAACGCGCTGGCCCGTGCCTTGGCCGCGAACACGGCTGCCACGACCATCATCGGCGGCGGCGACAGCGTCACGGCCGTCAAGCAAGTCGGGCTGGGGGACAAGATGACGTTCATCTCCACCGGCGGCGGCGCGTCTTTAGAGCTAATCGAAGGCAAGACCCTGCCCGGCGTGGCGGCGTTGAGCGACAAGTGACCGCGCTCCGTGCGGAATAACGAAGTCCGAAGGACGAAACCCGAAAGAAATCCCAGGCTCCAAGCCCGAAACTTCTCCTTCGACATTTTTGCGAGCTTCGTCATTCTGGCTTCGTCATTCTTCAGCCATCCTGCTCATGCGTAAGCCCATCATCGCCGCCAACTGGAAGATGAACCTCACCGCCGGGGAGGCGGAATCCTACCTGGAGACATTGCTGATGGAAGCCGGCGACGACCACCACACGGAGGTGGAGGTCGTCATCTGCCCACCGTTCACCTCCTTGGGCAAGGCCAGCGAGACGCTCGGCGATAACCTCGTCATCAAGCTCGGCGCGCAGAACATGAACGCGCACAAGAGCGGCGCCTACACGGGGGAAGTTTCCGCCGCCATGCTCCGGGAGTTGTTCGTGCGCTACGTCATCCTCGGTCACTCCGAGCGGCGTCAGTTGTTCGGGGAAACGGACGCGATCATCAACGAAAAGTTGCGGGCCGCCTACGAGAGCACGCTGAAGCCGATCTTCTGCGTGGGTGAAACCTTGGCCGAGCGGGACGCGGGCCAGATCGAGGCCGTCCTGTCCCGGCAGTTGCGTGAGGGGTTAAAGGGGTTCGACGCGAAGGAGATCGGGGAAACGGTCGTCGCCTACGAACCCATCTGGGCCATCGGCACCGGCCGGGTCGCCACCCCCGCGCAGGCGCAGGAGGCCCACGCCTTCATCCGCCGCGAGTTGGGGGTCATCGCCGGGGAGGCCACGGCCGAGCGAGTGCGTATCCAATACGGCGGCAGCGTGAAAGCCTCAAACGCGGCCACGTTGCTGGCCGAGCCGGATATTGACGGCGCGCTCGTGGGTGGCGCCAGCCTGGACCCGCGGGAGTTCGTGGAGATCATCAACGCCGCGCGGACGGTGGCGGCGAGTTAACGCCCTGGAGGGAGGCAGGCCCTTGCCTCCCTGACGTTGCCTTCGGGCGTTCACCCCACGGCCGGCGACGCCCTTTTGCGCCCTTGGCCGTTCTTTTGGTCACTGGCTACCCGGGAGGTGAGGTATTGAAGGCAGAGTTGGGGAGGCAAGGGCCTGCCTCCCTCCAGGTTTACGGGGCGATTTCCCGCACGGCCGCCGCCGTTTCTGCCACGCTCACCGCTGCCATGCAGCGCAGGTCCAGCGGGCATTCGCGCAGGAAGCACGGGGAACACTCCACCTGCCGACGCAGGACGCGCACCTGGCTCGGGTCGTGCGCGACGGGGCCCGTCAGCCGGGGTTCCGTCGAGCCGAACACCGCGACCGTCGGCACGCCCAACCACGCGGCGAGGTGCATCGTCCCGGTGTCGTTGGAGAGCAGCAACCGGCAGCCGCGCAAGGTTTCGATCAACCCGGCGAGGGTCGTCTTGCCGATCAGGTTCTCGCAAAGGTCCGGCCCGAGTTCTTTTTCCAACGCTTCGCCCAACGCCCGGTCCTTTTCCGTCCCCACCAGCACCCAGCGGCAGCCCTGGCCGGCGGCGACCGCCTTGGCCGTGGCGGCGAACCGCTCAATGCCCCAACGCTTCGCCGGGCCGTATTCCGCGCCCGGGCAGAGGGCGAAGCGCGGGCGCGGGTCGCCGGGGTCGGCCGGCCGCGGCGCGAGCAGGGGCGGTGGGCCCGGCGGCGTGATGTCCGCGCCGATCTGCTTGGCGATCTCCCGGTAACGGTCCCGGTGGTGCCGGGTCAGCCCCCGGCCGGGCGGCGGCAGCTCGGGCAGGACCTGGTTGAGCAACCAGCGCCTCCGGTGCCCGGGGTAGCCGACGCGCCGGGGCACGCCCGCGAGCCACGTTTCCAACGCCGCGCGCAGGGAATTTGGCAGCAGCACGGCCGCGTCGAAGGTGCCGGCACGCCGGACCGTGCGCGCGACGGTGAAAACGCCGTCGTTCGCCCCGATGGATAGGGTTTCCGCCACGCCGGGCACCCGTTTCCACAGTTCCGCCAGCTTCGCCGGGCAGAGCACGGAAACCCGCGCGTCCGGCCGGCCGGCGGCGATAGCCTGCACGGTGGGGATGGACATGACCGCGTCGCCCAGCCAGTTCGGTGAGCGGATGACGACGCGGAACGGCTTCAACCCGCCCGGATCGTCGCCCGTGACGACCCCCCGCTTGTAACCCGCCAGCAGGAACCGCGGCCGGGGCGTTTTCCAACGGTTGTGCACCCAGAACCAGTCGGCCGGCGCGGCGCGGATCTGCCGCTCGACGGCGGCGTTGATGGCCAGCGTCAGCCGTTCCGCGTCCGGCTCGCGCGGGATGACCGGGGAGATCACCACCCGCCAGCGGGCCGGGCCGACGGTGCGAACCGCGACGGGCACCAGTTCCGCCCCCGTGCGCAGAGCTAGGAGCGCCGCCAACGGGGAGCTTGACGCCAGCCGGCCGAAGAACGGCGCCCACACCCCGCCGTCCCCCGCGTGCTGGTCCACGAGCACGCCGAGGGCGCCGCCCGCGCGCAGGAAATCCGCTGGGGCGTGGAAACCGCCGCGCCGGTTGAAGAGTTGGACGCCGCGCGCCGCCCGCACCCCGCGAAGGTATTCCTCCAGGGGGGCGTTGCCGAGCGGCTGATACACCGTGCCCCAGCGGTATTGGGGGAGAAATTGGCAGATCTGCGCGAAGAGTTCCCAGCAGCCGAGGTGGCTCAGGACGAGCACGACGCCCCGGCCGCGGTCCAGCGCGGCCTGGAGCGTTTCGATGTTCTCCACCGTGACGACGGCCCGCAGTTCCCCCACGTCCAGCCGCGAAGCGCGGATGCCCGCGAGCAGGTTCGCCCCGAGCGTGACGAAGTGCTGCCGGGCCAAGCGGCGGAGCTCCGCGGGCGTTTTCTCCCCGGCGTAGGCCACGGCGAGGTTGCGCCGGGCCAGGGCGCGGTAGGACCAGAGCAGCGCGTGGGCGAGCCCGCCGAGCGCCCCGCCGAGCCGGAAAACGAGGCCGAGCGGCAGCGCGGCGACTAGCGCGAAGACCGCGCGGACGATCCAGTAAACGAAACGACTCATCAACGACGGGCGGACTTCGGCCGGGCTACTCCTTCAGATACATCGCTTTCAACGGGTGTTCATCCAGCAGGTTCGGCTCCACGCCGCCGACGCGCCGGGGGTCGAACACCTGCACGCCTAGGTAGTAATACAGCGGACAGATGATCGCCTCCTCGCTGACCACCATCCGCTCGGCGCGCTGGAACATCTCGAAGCGCCTCGCCGGTTCACCCTGCCGCGCGATCTCGGAGATCAACCGGTCATACCCGGGATTGCCCCAGCCCGTGCGGTTGTTGCCGTCATCC
>CAXTFX010000250.1:0-6833 GCA_964243185.1 uncultured Chthoniobacterales bacterium | reverse complement strand
CGCACCGTTTACGGCTACTTCATGCGCTGGCGCGACGCCGGGGTGTGGGGGAGGAGCGGACAAGCGCAAGCCCAGAATAGGGCGTTGTAGCCGGTGATGTGCCAGCGGTAGCGCTCCCAATCATTGTCCATGAGCCAATCGCGCGAGGTAAGCCACAGGGCCAGCGCCCGGCCGGGAAGCTCAGGAGCGGTGAGCAGCAAGAAAACGCCCAAGCCCACGGCATAGCCTACCGAGCCATTGGGCAGGCTCTGATCCTAGTGGCCAAGGGCGACCCCGCCGAGTCCGGCCACCGCCCCGAAGAGGCCGCCGAACAAGGCCGCACGGGCGACACTGGGCAGGTTGGGTGCGATCATCGCTTCCGTTCGTGTGTAAAGGGGCCTAACGGAGCCAAGTTCAGCGACGCGCCAGGGCGGGGTGGACGTGGCAAACGGGACCGGCGCGGCTCGCCCTGGCGCGTTCGCTGCAGCGCCGTGGTTAGGCTGACCAGCGTCGCCGCGCTGTGCCGCCCCAGCGTGGCCGGCGCGGGCCGCTCGCGCAAGCCGGAAAGCACCCGCAGGCGAGGCGCAAAAGCAGAAACGGCCTCGACTCGGCAACGCGGACCACCGGCGGCTCTCCTACAGGCGGCCTAACGGAGTTAAGTTCAGCGACGGCGCTGGCCCACTGAAGACATGAATGCTGACGCAAACCTCACCGGGCCAGCGCCGTTCGCTACAGCGCCGTGGTTAGGCGTTTTATGGGGCTGGAGAGCCTTTGACTCGGTGCTTTGTCGGGTTTACCTAATTGCATCACTCTAGGTCGTGTTCACAACTGACTGGCCGAGGTGGATGAGGGTGAGCGCGGCCAGCACGGGGCCCAGGAACATGGCGTCGAGCTTGTCGTAGCGGGTGGCCACGGCCCGGAACTGCTTGGCGCGGCCGACCAGGCGCTCGGTGCGGTTGAGCCCGCGGTATTTGGTCTCGTCGTAGGGCGGCGGGGCGACTCGGTTGCTCTTGGGCGGGATGACCGCCTCCTTGCCCGCCTGGGTCAAAACCGCGCGGATGGCGTCGGTGTCGTAGGCCCGGTCGGCCCCGGGCGCCACGACGTGCTCCTCGGCCAGCAGTGGCCCCGCCGCGGGCGCGTCGCTATCCTGGCCCGCGCTCACGCCCACGCCGAGGACGTGTCGCTCGTCCACGCTGACCAAGTGCAGCTTCATGCTCAAGCCCCCACGGCTGCGCCCGAGGCACTGTGGGCCGCTTTTTTCCGCGCGCCGGCCGCGTGCTGGTGGGCGTGCATGATGGTCGAATCCAGGAGCGCCAGTGACAGTTTGAGCCGGCCATCGCGCCGGGCGGCGTGGTGCAAGGCGCGCAAGACCCGCTGGGGCACCTGGGCGGCCAAGCTCCCAGCTTACTCCCATGGACACAACCGTCAAGTGGCCTTCCGGCCTCTTCGGGTGGGGGCAGGCCACGCGCACGTTCTACGCGCTCGAACCGAAGTCCGTTTCGGTGTCCCACCAGTCAGGTTTCGCCTCCCAAACCTCCCACCACGGCGTGGCGGAGGAAGACCCGAGCCTCGGTCAATCACACGTGGACACGCCGCGGTTGTCCGCGCAGTTGGTGGAGTTCTGCGTCATGTTTCATCAGTCCGGTGATGACGCCCTGACCCTCGCCACTTGGGCCTTCACTCTCACCGCCGAGCACGCGCAATACGATTACCACACCACTTTGCCTTTTCCCCTGCATGAACTCGTGCGGTCGGGGGGCAGCGTGACGTTTGACGCGATCACCTGATTTTCCACCCGCCCCGAAAATACTTTTCAGCCCGTTACTACGTCCGCAGCCGCAGACTACGGATTCTGCCCCCGCCTCCATCCGTCACGACGATCAAATTCAGTTCTGATGATTTGAATTGCTATCAGCTTGGGTAGCCCTGCCAACCCCTGCTCAAGGCGAGGGATGCCTTGCCGTATAAGCGTGGAACGGAAGCTCCGATCCGTGACGCCAAGCACCAAGCAGGATGCACGAGCGCGGACCGGACCGTGCTTGTCCGTGGTTATCGAATAGGTCAAAACGCTGACCTTTTATGAGTAAGCGGTGCGCACCGCACTGCTTGCTCGCCGGCGTCGTCGGTGCCGCCTCTGCGGCGCGCCGGGCGCCAGCGGGCCACTGTGAACCAGTTCACCTGCTTCGTGTGTTGGGGCTGTGTCCCATGGACCGCTGGACCGACTTCGCTTGCTTCCCCAGCGCAGCCTGCACGTTCTACCTTTGGTTTCCTCCCCTTCTCTGCCGCGCACTGGGCGTGAGCCGCAACGGCTTCCATCCGGTAAACTCGTGCGGAGAGGGCAGCCAGAACGTCGCAGGGCGGACGGTGTGCTTTGTGCCGGGCCTACGTCTCCAGCCGGAGGGGTGGCGGTGTATGCTTTCGGCAGGCGGTGCCCCCTCCTCACCAACAATTACCGCGTGCGCGCTGCCGGGGAGCGCATGGCCTACCCTGCCGAACCATCACCGCCGCTCTCGCTGGTCACCCGTCCGGCCACGGCCAGGAAGTTCTGCAACACCCTCGCCGACTCTCCCCGACGCCAGAGCAGCTTGAGTTGAAAGGGCGGCACCGGCGCCCGCAGCGTCAGCGCGCGCACGGCGGCCGGCACGGGACGCACCAGCACCTCCGGCAGCACCGCGACGCCGTAGCCGGCGGCGACCATCCCCAAGAGATTCTCCACGGCCTCGACGGGGTGGACGGCCGCCGGGGTGAAGGGCACGGCCGCCTGCACGCCCTGGAGCCGGTCGGCGTAGGCGGGCGAGTAGCCCGGGGACGGGACTAGCAGCACCTGGCCGTTGAGCGCCCCGGCCCCGATCTCGGTGCTGCCCTCCCGGGCAAGGTCGTGTCCGACCGGCACCACGGCCACCATCGGGCAGAAGAAGAACGGCCGGGCCTCAAAACGATCACCGGGGGGCGCGCCCACGTCAGGGTAAATGCCCAGGTGGACCCGACCCTCCCGCAGGGCCACCAATTGATCGGGACGCTCCAGTTCCACCAGGTTGACCTCCACCCGGGGGAACTCGACGCGGAAGGCGCCCAGCACCCCCGGCAGCACGCCGGCGGAGAGCGCGGCGAGATTGGCGATGCGGAGCTGGCCCCACTCCCCGCGGGCGGCCGCCCGGGCCCGTCCGCGTGCTTCCTCCGCGGTAGCCAACAGGAGCCGTGCGTCGGCGAGGAAGGCGCGGCCGGCGTCGGTGAGCGCGACGCGCCGGGCATCATCATCGCCGAACTCGTGCAGGACTGGAGCACCAAGGAAGGCGTGGAACTCGTCAAGCTGCTGGTAATGACCGCACCCATGATGCAGCCGGTTGATTGACGCTCAAGCGAGTCAGCAAACGCCGCCGGCGAGGAACTCCTACAGAAGAGGGCCCATCTCAGTCACTACAAATCATCAATGAACACTGCAATGCCCACGGTTTCTGTCCCGGGCTTCACCAGCGAGATGGTCAACGTCGGCGGCGTGCGCCTACATTATTGGCTCGGCGGTGATCCCCACGGCCCGCCCGTGCTGCTCTGGCACGGCTTCCTGAGCACGAGCTTGGAATGGCGCAAGGTGATGCCCGCTCTCGCGCAAGCTGGCTACGCGGTGTTGGTCCCCGACATGCGCGGTTACGGCGACAGCGACAAGCCACCCGGCACGGAGGGTTACGACGCCCGCGCGCTGGCCGGGGAGTTCCGCGCGCTGGTGCGCCAGATCGGCTTCGGCGGCGGCCAGCCGCTCATCCTCGCCGCGCACGACATGGGCGCGCCGCCCGCGCTGCTCTGGGCGGCTGACCACCCGGAGGAAATCGCGGGCCTGCTTTACATCGAAGGGCCGGTGATGCTCTCGGCCGTGCTACAGAAGATCATCGCCTACACGCCCGAGGCCATGAAGGAGGGTTCCATGTGGTGGTGGATCCTGCCGCTGGCTCCCGACGTGCCCGAGCGGCTGGTCGTCGGCGACGAGCGCGAGTTCCTCACCTGGTTCTACGACCGGCACACGGCCAACCGAGCAGCGATCACGGAGGCGGACGTGGACGAGACGCTGCGCACCTTCACCGGCCGCGAGGGCGTCCTCGGGTCGATGGGCGTTTACCGGGCAGCGTTTACCAGCATCGAGCAGACGGAGCCGCTGGCCAGCGGGCTGCTGACGGGCCACAAGGTCAAGGTGCCCGTCGTGGCGCTCGGGGGTGAGAAGGGCCTGGGGGACAAGGTGCTGATGATGGTCAAGCTGGTGGCTAGGGACGTGGAGGGCGAGACCATTGCGAATTGCGGTCACTTCCTACCCGAGGAGCGACCTGAGGCGGTCGTTCGCCATGTGCAAGCCTTGAGCGCGCGCATTCCCAAACCATGAAGCAGCCTTCCTCGCGGGCGGCAAACGGTTCGTTCCCCGGTGGCGTCACCCGACGTCGCTTCCTTAACGGAGCAGGCACCCTTTCCCTCGGAACACTTCTCCTCGGACGACTTTCCAACGCATCTGCCCGTGAACCATCTCCCGCTGTAAACCCCAATCAGAAAGACCACCCCATGAACGAGCACTCCATCACCTCCCAACCCATTACCCCGCTCCCGCCCGACAACCTCGACCGGCACCTCAAGGTGGCGCGGCCGAACACCGACCCGGACCTGCCGCACATCGGACTGGTCAGCGACACCTACACCGTGCTGCTCTCGGGTGAGGACACCAACGGGCGCTACTGCCTCATTGACATGCACATCCCGCCCGGCGGCGGCCCCCCGCCCCACCGGCACGACTTCGAGGAATCGTTCACGCTCTTGGAGGGCGAGATCGAAGCGACCTTCCGCGGCAATACATCCACGGTGCGGGCCGGGGAGACCGTCAGCTTCCCGGCCAACGCACCGCACTCCTTCACCAATGCCACCAAGGAAGCCGTGCGCCTCCTGTGTCTCTGCGCGCCGGCCGGGCAGGAGGAGTTCTTTGCCCAGGTCGGCGTCCCCGTGGCCACCCGCACGACCCCGCCGCCCAAACCGACCAAAGAGGCCGAAGCGGCCTCCAAGCAGAAAGCGGAGGAACTGGCCCCCAAATACCGCACGGAAATGATCAAGCCCGGACCCATCGAGGTCATCGAGAAGCTCTTCAAATGACCACCGATGCCCGAGGTCAACGTCACCCCCTTCGAGATCGAGACGACCACCCGCCACGGCGACGTGGTGCGCGCCGACGTGTATCTGCCCAGCGGCGCTTCCGGTCCGCTCCCCGTGGTTCTCGCCGCGTCGGCCTACCAGAAGGCGCTGCGCTATCTGCCGGTCAATGGCGCCACGTTCGCCTTCATTGAGTATGGCCCGATGCAGCTCTACCTTGACTACGCCTACGTCGCCATGGACGTGCCCGGCACGGGCCGCTCGGAGGGCACCTGGGACCCCGTTTCACGCGCCGAGGGCGAGGCCATCCACGACCTGATCGAGCACGTCGCCGTCCAGCCGTGGAGCACCGGCCACGTCGGCATGATCGGCATGTCCTACTACTGCTGGAGCCAGTGGAACGCCGCTCGCACCCGGCCGCCGCACCTCAGGACCATCGCGGCCTTTGACGGGGCGGCGGACATGTATCGGGACTGGATGTATCACGGCGGCATTCCCATCCAAGGTTTCCTGAACTCCTGGCTCTTCGGTTCGGTCCTGCTCCAGCACGGGGCGTTGGGCCACGACCTGCGGGGCGGGCGGCGCGACCAGGTCATCTACGACGTGTATGCACACACCCTGGACGACGAATGGCAACGGCGGCGCTCACCCTTCTGGGAGTTGGCCGACGTGGACATCCCGGTGTTCTCCATCGGGGCATGGGGCAAAGCGGCCCTGCACCTGCGCGGCAACTTCCTGGGCTTTGAGCGCGTGCGCGGCCCCGAGCAACCGCTCGTCACCCACCCGGATTCGTTCGGGGCCACCCAGCAGTTCTTCGCTACCGAGGAGTTCCACCGGCAGGAAATGTTGCCCTGGTATGACCACCACCTCAAGGGCGCGGACAACGGCGTGATGGACCGGCCCGCGGTGCGCTTTTTCGTCAACGGCGAGAACCAATATCACCAGGCGACCGCATGGCCGCCCACCGACGCCCGACCCACCACTTTCTATCTCAGCGGCGAACGGAGCGGCCACGTCCGCTCGCTCAACGATGGCTCGTTTGCGGGAAGTCGCGCCGGGGAACTCGGAAGGCCAGACCACCTGGTCCTACCCCGACCCGAAGTGGCAGGCGGGTGTCACCGTGTTCGACGAGGAAGGCCGGCCCGACCACGTCGCCCGGGTTAACACGTTCACCACGGCCCCCTTCGAACGGGACCGCGAGTTTACCGGCCAGGGCGTGCTGATCCTCCACGCCTCCTCCGACCAACGCGACCTGGACGTGATCGTCAAGCTCTCGCTGGTGCATCCCGACGCCAAAGGTTCCGCGGGCCAGAAGGTCAGCCAGGGCTGGCTGCGGGCCTCCCACCGTGCCGAGGACCTGGCACTCACCTCCGAGACGCGCCCCTTCCACCGGCACGACCGCGCGGAACCCATCGAGCCTGGCCAAGTCTATGAGTTGCACGTCGAATTGCTGCCCATGTCCTTCCTGGTGAAACGGGGTGAGCGCCTGCGCCTGGAGATCAGCAACCAGGATTCCCTCATCGCCGACGCGCCGATGACCCACTGGTATGGCCAGAAGGTCGGTTCGGACACTTATCACCATAACGCCGTCCATCCCTCCTGCCTGCGGTTGCACGAGCGGCCGAGGGCTTGAGCAGATACTGCCGCGCTTCTGTTTGACGGATGCTTTGGCAAGGTAGGTTCGGTGGGTCATGGCCCGCCGCTACGAACTCACCGCAGCCCAGCACGAACTGCTG
>CAXTFX010000249.1:0-6848 GCA_964243185.1 uncultured Chthoniobacterales bacterium | reverse complement strand
TGGCGGTGACCCCCTCGCGGTCCACGCCGAACATCAGGGCGATGGAGGGGCCGTAAAGGTCGCAGTCGCACAGTCCCACGCGGGCGCCGCCGGCCTCCAGGGCGAGGGCGAGGTTGGCGGCCACGGTGCTCTTGCCCACCCCGCCCTTGCCGCTGGCGACGGCGATGACGTGCTGGACGCCCGCGATGCCCTGCGCCGCCATGACGCCGCCGGGCGCCCCGCCCGGAGCCCCGGCGGCCGGTTGCGCGGCGACGGGGTTCTGGATGTCGAAGCGCAGGTCCACCTCGCCCACGCCGGGGATGGTGCGTAGCACGACGCCCGCCTCCTGCTGGATTTGCTGCGGCACGGCGGGTTGGTTGGTGGCGATTTGAAAGAGCACGCTCACGTCCCGCCCGTTGTCGGCGACGACGACGTTTTTGACGATGCCGAAGGAGACGATGTCACGGGAGAAGCCGGGGTAACGCACGCGCCGGAGGGCGTCGATCACGGTTTCGGTGGAGAGCGGGGCGGCGGAGGGGTTGGGCATGGCGGCGGTGAGGGAGGCGGGGAGCGGAGGTTACGCGGCCGGACGCAGGTTTGCCAGCGGCAGGACGGGCGGGAAGGGGTGGCGGACGCGGACTGGTCTCCCCCGGCGCGCTCCCGGCCGCGGAAGGGCAGGAGCCCGATTCCCACCTCGATGCGTCACCCTGAATTCCCCCATCCCCCTCACCCGCGCCGACCGGACCGCCCCGCCGGGTGGTCGGCCCTCGCCGTCGTCCTGCTCGTGAGCCTCCCCGCGGCTGTTCCCGTCCGCGCCGCGGCGGAGCCGCCGTCGGCCGCGGCGACCACACCCAAGGCCGAGGACGCGGCGGGGGACAAGACCGCCGTGGCCAAGCGGTTGCTGCGGTCGGCGTTGCGCGAGGCGGCGGGGATCAAGGACTCGGAGGGAATGGACAACGCCCTGTCCACGCTCGCCACCACGCTGGGGGAGGCCGGGGAGTTCGCCGCGGCGGGGGAGGCGGCCGTGGGCATCCGCAACGGGGCCACGCGCGTCAACGCGCTCGTCAACGTCGCCGGCGCCCAGCACAAGGCCGGCCAGGGAGAGGCGGCGCGGGAGGGGTTCGCCAAGGCGCGGGAAATGGCCGCGGGGATCAAGAACGCCGAGGACCGGAGCACGGCGCTGGCCACCATCGCCGGCGCGCAGGCGGACGCGGGCGACAAGGCCGGGGCGCGGGAAACCGCCGCGGGGATGGCTCCCGGCGCCGAGCAGGCCAACGTGCTGGTCGAAGCCGGGGACTTCGCCGGGGCGCGCCGGGTGGTGGCGGGCATCAAGGACGTTGAAACCCGCGTCAGCATCCTGGGTAACCTGGTCCGCGAGCAGGCGTTGGCCGGTGACGTTGCCGGGGCGAGGGAAACCCTGGCGGACATCAAGCCAGCCGAGCGCCGGGCCGAGGGGCTGGCAGAGATCGGCACCGCGCAGGCCAAGGCGGGCGACGCCGAGGGTAGCCGGGCCACCTTCGCGCAGGCCCGCAAGCTGTCCGCCGACGTGCGGGACCCGGACGAGCGCACCGCCGCGCTGACCGCCGTGGCCACGGCCCAGGCCCAGGGCGGCGACCTCGCCGGCCTGGAGGAAACCGTCGGGGCCGCCACGCCGGGGGACGGCCGTTGCGAGGTGCTGACGGCCGTGGCCCGCGCGCTGTTGGGCCTGAACGAGCCGGCGGATTGAGGCGCGGAGCTCTTACCAGTTCAGGCGAAAACCTCGTCCACGGCCACGCGCCACCCGGGCACGGCCGGCTCGGCTTCCGCGTCGTCGCCGGGACGGTAAACGGCCGGTTGCCGCGGCTCAACCTGACGGTAAACGGCCACGGTCTCGGCCACCGGGTCCACGTCCCAAACGACCAGGGTGCCCGCCTCGAAGTAGTCGGCGCGCTTCTCGGCCATGTCCCGTTCGGCCGCGGGGGCAACCCATCTTCTGGATGGCCGTAGTCGTGTTCCGAGCGACCTCCACGGCGAAGACGGGGGCGCCATCAATGAAGCGCACCTGGTTGGCCGCGGGGGGCACGACGCAGTAGGAAGCGTCTGGCTGGAACGACTCCCGGTCGCTGGAAAGCGGGGGACGTTGGGCGTAAACCACCCCGTCGGCGAAGACTTCGCCGCCCAAGCCACGGAGTTCGACGTAGGCGTCCAACCTCATGGCCAACCGGAAACCCACCCGTGACGGAAGCCGGCCGCTGCCCATGAGGATGATTTTGCCGATGACCAATTCGGCTTTGCCCTCAACACGGGCGAGTTCTTCCAGCGTGGCGCGGGCAGCGGGTGCGTCGGCAAGGGCTCCGGCAGGCATGGGCTCACCTTCGCGCCGGCGACGTGGGGGCGTCAACCGCGGCTCAAGCGAACTGGCGCAGGAACCGGGCGTCGTTCTCCACCAGCAGGCGCAGGTCGGGCAGACCGGCGAGTTGCATCGTCAACCGGTCCAGGCCGAAGCCGAACGCGAAGCCGCTCACGCGCTCGGGGTCGTAGGCGTCGTCGCCGCGGGATCGGTTCACGGCCGCGAAGACCGCCGGGTCCACCATGCCGCAGCCGGCCATCTCCACCCAACGGCCCCCGAGGGCGGGGTTCTGCACGTCCACCTCGAACGAGGGTTCCGTGAACGGGAAGAAGTGCGGGCGGAAGCGCACCTTCGTTTCGTTGCCGAAGAGTTCGCGCAGGAAGAACTCGACGGTGCCCTTGAGGTCAGCCAGGGAAACGGGCGTCGTGTCATCCACGTAGAGACCCTCGACCTGGTTGAACTGCGCGAGGTGCGTGGCGTCGGTTTCGTCGCGGCGGTAGGCGGCGCCGGGGGCGATGATCCGCAGGGGCGGGGCGCTGGTTTCCATCGCGCGAATCTGCACGGTGGAAGTGTGCGTGCGGAGGAGCCGGCCGTCGGGGAAATAGAAAGTGTCCTGCTCGTTGCGCGCCGGGTGGTCGGCGGGGGTGTTCAGGGCGTCGAAGCAGTGGAACTCGTCCTCGATGTCCGGCCCGTCCGCGAGCGCGAAGCCGAGGCGGCGGAAAATCAGGACGCTGTGGTCCAGGAGCTGGGTCAGCGGGTGCAGGCTGCCGACCGGCTCCGCGGGGGTGCCGGGCAGGGAAACGTCCACGTCCGCGAGGGAGGCACTTTCCTGGCGGGCGGCGAGTTCCGCGGCGCGGGTTTCCAGGACGGCCGTGATGGCGGCGCGGGTCTCGTTGCGGGCGCGGGCGGCGGCGGGGCGTTCCTCCTTGGGGAGCGTTTTCATGCCCTCCGCGAGCGCGGTGAGCGTGCCCTGGCGGCCCAGGATGCGGATGCGGATGGCCTCCAACGCGGCGGGGTCGGCCGCGGCGGCGAGGTCGGCGAGCGCCGCGAGGCGGAGTTGGGCGAGTTGGTCAGTCATTTTCACCAAGCAAAACGGGCAGGAACCTAATCCTGCCCGTGGCGCGAAGGGAATTGGCGACGGAGCTCGCTCAGGCGGCGGCCACCACCGGGGACAGCGCCGCCGGGCGGGCCGTGAGGTGCGCGCCGGGCTTGTCCTTCAGCGCCGCGGCGGCCTGGTCCACGATGGCCTTGAAGGTCGCCTCATCGGTCACGGCGAGGTCAGCCAACATCTTGCGGTCGAGCGTGATGCCGGCAGCTTTGACGCCTTCCATGAAGCGGGAATACGTCAGCCCCAGGCCGCGGGCGGCGGCGTTGACGCGGGCGATCCACAACATGCGGAAGTTGCGCTTGCGGGTCTTGCGGTCGCGGTAAGACCAATACTTGGCCTTCATCGTCGCGTCTTTGGCGTAACGGAACAGCTTGGAGCGCCGGCCGCGATAACCGGCGGCGGACTTGACGACGCGCTTGCGGCGTTCACGGGAGGCGGGGGCGTTGGTGGCGCGGGGCATGGGAAAAGTGGGAAGTAGGAAATGGGAACGCGGAAGTGGGATTAGCCGAAGGGCAGACACTCCTTGATGCGGGCGACCATCGTCTTGTCCACGAGGCCGGGCTTGGCGAGTTGGCGCTTGCGCTTGGCGCTCTTCTTGGTGGCGAGGTGGCGGCGGCCGGCCTTGGCGCGGAGGATTTTCCCCGTGCCGGTGATCTTGAAACGCTTGGCGACGGACTTCTTGGTTTTGCGGCGGGCGATGCTGCGAGGCATAAAATGGGGCTTTGGCGGGGCGGGTTAGATAAACGCTTTTGACAAAACCGCAACGGGGTTTTTGCTCCGCCCATGCCTACCGAACCGACCGCCGACGCTCCCGACCACCCGCAGCCGAAGGTTGCACTCCTATTTTCGGGTCAGGGAGCGCAGGCCGTCGGCATGGGCCAGGACCTCTGCGCGGTTTCGCCCGCGGCGGCGGCGGTGTTCGAGCGGGCCAACGCCGTGCTCGGCCGCCCGCTGTCCCGGTTGGCGTTCAACGGTCCCCCCGAGGAGCTCACGCGCACGGTCAACTGCCAGCCGGCGCTGTTCGTTCACGGCCTCGCGGTGCTGGCGGCGTTGCGGGAGCAGCTCGGCGAGTTCCCCGTGCGGGCGGCGGCGGGGTTGTCGCTCGGGGAGTTTACCGCCCACGCGGCGGCGGGGACGTTTGACTTCGAGACGGGTCTGCGGCTCGTCGAGAAACGCGGGCAGTTCATGGAGGACGCCTGCAACGCCACCGTCGGGGCGATGGCGGCGCTCATCGGCGCGGAGGAAAACGCGGCGCGGCTGCTCGCGTCGGACGCGGAGGTGGACGTGGCCAACCTCAACTGCCCCGGCCAGGTCGTCCTGTCGGGCGAGCGGGTGAAGATTGATTTGGCCCTGGAGTTGGCCCGCGACCGGGGCATCCGGCGGGCGACCTTGCTCAACGTCGCCGGGGCCTACCATTCCCGGCTGATGGAGCCGGCGTATGCACAGTTGGCGGAGGAGCTGCTGCGGACCATCCTCAAAAACCCGAAGTTCCCGGTCGTCGCCAACGTGGACGCCCGGCCGGTGGGCGGGAACGACTTCGACGGCCTGCGCCGGCAACTCACCGACCAGGTCACGGGCACGGTGCGCTGGACGGGTTGCGTGGAGCACCTCATTGACGACCTGGGCTGCAACCTGTTCCTGGAACTCGGGCCGGGCGAGACCCTGGCCGGGCTGGTGCGCCGCATCCGCAAGGGCGTGGAGGTGTTGTCCGTCGGGGACGCCGACGGGCTCGCGCGGGCCGTCGAGCGGCTGCGGCCCGCCCGAACCTGAAACGCGAATGGGACAACTCCCGCTGGCGCGGAGGGTCGTTCCGGGCTTTTTTGTTAACCCCGTTAACCTTTCCGCCCCGCCTGCCGGGGACCGTATGCGTTTCCCCGTTTCCCGTCGTCTCCTCGCCGTTGCCCTGTCCGCGCTCGTGCTGCCTGGTTGCGGGAAGAAGGGGGACCAAAAGGCGGCGCCGGCCGGTCCGCCGCCGCGCAACGTGCTCGTGGCCAAGGTCGTCACCCGTGACTCCCCGCTCTACCTCGACGAGATCGGCAACTGCGCGGCCTCCGAGGTCGTGCAGGTCCAGGCCCAGGTAAGCGGCCAGATCACCGAGCGCCATTTCCAGGACGGCCAGGACGTGAAGAAAGGCGAACCGCTGTTCACCATCGACCCCCGGCCCTACCAGGCCGCGCTCGCCCAGGCCGAGGGCCAACTCGCCCAGGCCAGGGCGCAAATGCAGCTCGACCAGATCAACCTCCAGCGCCAGTTGGACCTCCAGAAGCAGCGCGTCACCGCCCAGCAGGAGCTCGACACCGCCCGCGCCGCGGTCGCCACCGACCAGGCGCGGGTCCAGACCGGCGAGGCCGCCGTCGCCCAGGCCCGCATCAACCTGGAGTTCACCAGCATCCGCTCCCCGCTCGACGGCCGCGCCGGCTTGCGGCAGGTGGACGTGGGCAACATCGTCAACGGCGGCAACGGCGGCGGGGGCGGAGCCGTGCTCCTGACCATCCAGCGGCTCGACCCGATCTACACGGACTTCACCGTCGCGGAAACCGACCTGCCGGAAGTGCGCCGTTACCTCGGCAACGACCAACTCCGCGTCCAGACCGACGCCCCGGACGACGGCGCGCCGGCCCGGGAGGGCAAGCTCTACTTCCTCGACAACGCCGTGCAGGCCGGCGCGGGCACCATCAGGCTGCGCGGCGTCACGGATAACGCCGACCGCTTGCTGGTGCCCGGCCAGTTCGTGCGCGTCAAGCTCGTGCTCGACGTGCTCAAGGACGCCCGGCTCGTGCCCAGCGCCGCCGTGCAGATCGGTCAGAAGGGGCCGTTCGTCTTCGTCGTCAAGCCGGACTCGACCGTGGACATCCGCCCCGTGACCCCCGGCCAGCGCCAGGAGGGGGACCTGACCGTGATCCGCGACGGTCTCCAGCCCGGGGAAACGGTCGTCGTCACCGGCCAGCTCCAGCTCTCCCCCGGCGCGAAGGTCAACCCCAAGGAGGCCGGCGAGGGCGGGGCCGGCGGCGTCAAGGCGTCCGCGCTGCGTTAGGTCAACTTTCTCTCCCCGGCTCATGGCGAACGCCCCCGAAAACTTCCCCGCGCGCAACGGCGTCCCCCCCGGCACCGGCGGCCAGCACACGCCCGCAGGCAAGCTCGTCCAGTTCTCCTCCGGGCTGTCCAAGCCGTTCATCCAACGGCCCGTGATGACCATGCTGCTGACGGTCTCCGTCATCGTCTTCGGTATTCTCACCTACCGGCAGCTCGCGGTGAACGACCTGCCGGCCGTGGATTACCCCGTCATCCAGGTCTCCTGCTCCTACCCCGGCGCGAACCCGACGACGATGGCCAACACCATCGCCACGCCGCTGGAGAAACAGTTCACGCAGCTCCCGGGGCTGACGCTGACGACGAGTTCCTCCACGCAGGGCAACACGTCCATCACCCTCC